>NZ_JBEXTZ010000027.1:0-86045 GCF_040614195.1 Amycolatopsis sp. NPDC006125 | reverse complement strand
TGAGCCAGGGCCGCAAGGTTGGCATGTTCGGCCGCCGGAAAGCACGCAGGTTGCGGCCCTGGCTCAAGGTGATCGTTGCGTGTCAGGCGACGGGATGACCACCCAGCTTCGTTTGTGTTCAGGGCGTTGCGCTATGCGCTGCCTGCTTCGCTGTCGCGCAGCCAGGTCCAGTTGTCCCGGATTTCTTCCGATGCTGCGCGGATCAGGGCCCGATAACGGTCGATCGCCTCCGGGGTGAAGCGGTATTGCGGGCCACAAATACTGATCGAGCCGTGGACCTCGCCGTCGGGGCCGAACAGGGGGGCTGCGACCGAACCGGCTCCGGCTTGGCGTTCGCCCAGGGAGACCGCTACCCCCTCCCTCGCGGTTTCGGCCAGTGCGGTGCGGAGGGTGTCGACGTCGGTGATCGTCTTGTCCGTCAGCGGTTCCAGCGTTCGCCGCAGCACCGACTCCTGGCGGTCCTCCGGCAGGAAGGCCAGGATGACCTTGCCGGACGAACCCGCGTGCAGGGGAAAACGACGGCCGATCTCCACCGTCATCTTGATCTCGCGCGGGCTCTCGAACTGGTCCAGGTACACCCGCTCGTCGCCGACCAGGCCGGACAGCGTCGTGGTCTCGCCGGTTTCGTCCCGCAGCCGGCGCAGTATGGGCGTCGCGACCGTGCGGGCGTCGAACCGGCGCAGGGCGCTCGCGCCGAGCGCGGCCGCGGCCTGGCCCAGCCGGTAGCCGTTCACGCCAGGATCGGTCGCCAGCAGCTCCCGCGACACGAGCGACTGCAGGATCCGGAAGACGACGGCCTTCGACAGTCCCAGCTCGCGGCTGATCGCGCTCACCCCCAGGTAACGGGGACCGCCGGCGAAGAGCAGGAGCACGTCGGCGACCCGGGCCGCGGCCTCGGTGCCGGTGTTGTCGTTGGCCGGTGCGAGCTTGCGTCCGGCGGTACTCTTGGTGGTCAAAGCCGATGGTCCTCGGGGTAGCGTTCCGGTAAGCGGAACGGTATCGGTGCAGCTACTCCCATACTGTACCGGTTCCCAGCAAGATCTGTTCCGTTCAGCGAGACAATGCGCGGGATGCACGGCGCGCGACGCTGGGGCAGGCTGGGGGCATGGCCGAGGACAGGGTGACGGTGCAGGTCGACGGGCGCCGGCTGTCGTTGTCCAACCTGGACAAGGTGCTCTACCCCGAAGCCGGGTTCACCAAGGGCCAGGTGATCGACTACTACGCCCGCGTCGCCCCGGTGATCCTGCCGCACCTGCGCGACCGGGCGCTCACCTTCCGCCGCTGGCCGGGCGGGGTGCAGTCGAACCCGTTCTACGAGAAGGACGCCGGACGGCACGCCCCCGACTGGGTGAAGACCGCGAAGATCGCGAGCGGCGGGCGCGGGCAGAGCTCGGACGTGAACGCGTATCCGCTGGTCAACGACGTGCCGACGTTGATATGGGCGGCCAACCTCGCCGCGCTGGAACTGCACGTGCCGCAGTGGACCGTCGGCCCGCGTGGCGCCCGCCGCAACCCCGACCTGCTGGTGTTCGACCTCGACCCGGGCGAGCCGGCGACGATCGTCGAGTGCTGCCGCGTCGCCGAGCGGCTGCGCGACCTGCTGGCGGCGGACGGGCTGCGGCTCTACCCGAAGACCAGCGGCTCGAAGGGCATGCAGCTGTACGCGGCGGTGAAGACCGCGACACCGGAGGACACCTCGGCCTACGCCAAGGCCGCCGCGAAGAAGCTCGCCGCCGAGACGCCGGGCGAGGTCACCGCGGCCATGACGAAGAGCCTGCGGCCCGGCAAGGTGTTCATCGACTGGAGCCAGAACAACCCGCACAAGACGACCGTCGCGCCGTACTCGCTGCGCGGCCGCCCGGAACCGACCGTGTCCACACCGGTCACCTGGGACGAAGTCGAGTCGTGCCGCCGCCCCGCGCAGTTGAAGTTCCTCAGCGACGACGTCCTCGACCGGGTCGAGGAGGTCGGCGACCTGTTCGAGGACCTGCACGACGACCCGGTCAAACTGCCCCGGGCCCGCGCCGGACAGTAACGTCACCCGCATGAGCCCACGCTGGTACGAGGAGGGTGAGGAGCCCGACTACCGCTTCACGCTGGCCAACGAGCGCACCTTCCTGGCGTGGCTGCGGACCGCGCTCGCGCTCATCGCCGGCGCTGTGGCGCTCATGCAGTTCGTCCCGCAGTTCTCGATCGCCGGGTTGCGTGGCGTCCTCGCCGCGCTGCTCGCCGTCACCGGCACCCTGCTCGCGGCGTTCGCCTACCGGCGCTGGGCCCGGGTGCAGCGCGCGATGCGCAACAAGCGGCCGCTGCCGATGACGTGGCTGCCGGTCGTCGTCGGGTGGGCGGCCGCGCTCGCCGGGACGGTCGTCCTCGTGGTCGCGCTGGCCACGATCCGATGAGGGACCCCGGACTCCAGCCCGAGCGGACCGCGCTGGCCTGGCAGCGCACCGCCCTCGCCGCCGCCGTCGCGGCCATTCTCCTGCTGCGCAGCGGCCTGGTCCGCGGCGCCCCGCTGGAGATCGCCGCCGCAGGGTGCGCCGCCGCAGTCGTGGTGCTGTGGTTCATCGCCGTGCGGCGGCCGCCGACGACCGGCAGCGCGCGGCACGTCCTCGGCGCGGCGACCATCGCGGTCGCGGCGGCCGGTCTCCTCACCGCGATCCAGGTCGTCCTGCTGCCCTGAACCCGTCGCGCAACAGGCGGAGACCGGCCACGATCCCGTCCGGCGACACCGCCCCGTAGCCGAGCGCGAGCCCCTGCTCGGGCGGCGAATCGGCGTAGTAGGTGTGCAGCCGGTCGAACGCGACACCCGGGGCGTGCAGGGCCGACGTGTCGACCACTGACCTGGCGCACACGTGCAGGCCCGCGGCCGAGGGTACGAGCCGGAGCCAGTCGCCGAACTCCCGCTCCAGGGTGCGCACGATCAGCTCGTGCCGGGCCGCGTACTCGCGAGTGGCCTTCCGGACGTGCCGGGTCAGCAGGCCCTCGTCCAGGAACCGGGCGAGCGCGGGCTGCGTGGTGAGGTCACCGTGCCAGTCGGTGAGCTGTTTGGCCTTGAGCAGCGCGGGCCGCAACGCGGCGGGGGCGATCAGGAAGCCCAGCCGCAGCATCGGCAGCAGCGTCTTGGAGAACGACCCCACGTAGATGACCCGCCCGGCGCGGTCCAGGCTCTGCAACGGGTCGAGTGGCCGCCCGGCGAAGCGGAACTCGCTGTCGTAGTCGTCCTCGACGATCACCGCGTCCCGCCGCCCGGCCCACTCGAGCAGGGCGGCCCGGCGCGCCGGCGACATCGGTGTGCCCAGCGGGAACTGGTGCGACGGCGTCACGTACACCAGCCGGGCGGCGTTCGGGATCCGGTCCACGACGATCCCCTCGCCGTCCACCGGCACTCCGGTGACCCGCGCGCCGAGCGATGCGAGCAGCCGCCGCGCCGGGGGATAGCCGGGTTCCTCGACCGCGACGCACGCCCCCGGTTCGACCAGCACCCGGCCCACGAGGTCGAGCGCCTGCTGCGCGCCCTGCGTGACCAGCACGTCCTCGGCCGCCGCCCGCACCGACCGCGCGATGCCGAGGTGCCGCGCGATCGCCGCCCGCAGTCCACTGTGGCCGGACGGATCGCCGTAGCCGGCCGGGATCTCGTGGCTCCGCAGGCTCTGCGAGACCAGCCGCCGCCAGGTCTGCAGCGGGAACAGGCTCGCGTCCGGCACGCCGACGCGGAAGTCGTAGCGCACCGGCGGCGCCTCGACGGGGTCCGGCAGGGTGTCCCAGAACGGCCGCGCGGCCAGCACGCCCCGGGGCGCCCGGCGGGGCTGCCGCGGTGCGGTGCCCGCGACGAACGTCCCGGCCCCGACGCGGCCGGTCAGCAGGCCCTCGGCGGTGAGCCGGTCGTAGGCGGCGGCGACCGTGTTGCGGGAGACGGCGAGGGTCCGCGCGAGCTCCCGCGACGGCGGCAGTCGCTCGCCTGGCCGGAGGCGTCCGTCGGCGATCGCGTCGCGGACTTGGCGGTAGATCTGCGCGACGAGGTCACCGCCGGTCAGGCTGATGTGCAGGTCCACCACGGCTCCGGAAATGGCCCAAACAAGCAGGTGAGAATTGGAGCTTACCTCGGGCCAATCGGCTGTCTAGCGTTTCCGCCATGACGACAGCCGACCTCTGGTTCGACCCGAAGTGCCCGTGGGCCTGGATCGCCTCGCGCTGGCTGCTGGAGGTGGAGCGGGTGCGGGACGTGCGGGTCCGGTTCCACGTGCTGAGCCTGTCGCTGCTCAACGAGGGGCGTGCGGTGGAACCGTGGTACCGGGAGTGGCTGGACAGCGCCTGGGGCCCGGCGCGGATCGCGATCGCCGCGGAGCGCAGGTGCGGCAACGAGGTGCTGCGTGACCTCTACACCGCGCTGGGCAGGCGGATCCACCTCGACCGCGCGCCGCTCGGGCGCGACCTGTACCGCGAGGCGCTGGCCTCGTGCGGCCTGCCGGTGGACCTCGCGGAGGCCGCCGCCACCACCGAGCACGACGAGGCGCTCCGCGAGAGCACCGCGGCGGGGCTTGGGCCGGTGGGGGAGGACCTGGGCACGCCGGCGATCCACGTGACCGGCCCCGACGGCGAGGTCAACGCCTTCTTCGGCCCGGTGGTCACGCCGGTCCCCCGCGGTGCCGCGGCAGGCCGGCTGTGGGACGGGGTGGTGCTGGTCGCGGGCACCGACGGTTTCTTCGAACTGAAGCGGGCCCGCACGCGCCGCCCGGTGACGTCATGACCGCCGCGCGGGTGCTCGTTGTGGCGCTGCCGGTCAATTCGTTGGGCGGCGGCGCTTGTTACGCCGCGTCCACACTTGGGCTGCCGCTCGGCTGGGCGGCCGTCGCAGGAGTGGGTGCGGGCCACCGCGCCGACGGGTACGGGCCGCACCGGGGCGTGTCATGACCGCCGCGCGGGTGCTCGCCACGGCGCAGCTGGTCAACTCGCTCGGCGACGGCGCCTACTACGTCACCTCCGCCCTGTACTTCACGCTGGTCATCGGTCTGCCGCCGGCCCAGGTGGGGCTCGGGCTGACGCTCGGCTGGGCGGCAGGCGCGATCGCCGGGGTGGGGGCCGGTCACCTCGCCGACCGGTACGGGCCGCGGCGGGTCGCGGTGCTGCTCGCGCTCGGCACGGCCGTCGCGCTCGGCGGGTTCGTCTTCGCCACCTCGTTCCCCGCCTTCCTCGCACTCGCGGGCGCCTACGCCTGTGGCCAGAGCGGGCTCGCCGCCGCACGGCAGGCGCTGCTCGCCGGTCTGGTCGAGCCCGCCGGCCGCACTCGGGTGCGCGCCCACCTGCAGGCGGCCACGAACGCCGGGCTCGCGATCGGCGCCGCGGCCGGGGGCGTCGCGCTGCAGGTCGGCACCGCGACCGCCTACCAGGTGGTGTTCGCCGCCGACGCCGCCGGGTTCGTGGTCGCGGCGGTGATCCTCTCGCGCGTGCCGGAAGTCGCCGTGGTCCGCAACAGCCCGCGACGGGCGGTGCTGCGGGACCGGCCGTACGCGGTGCTGGCCCTCCTGCACACGATCATGATGCTGAACATGCCGCTGCTCAGCCTGGTCATTCCACTGTGGATGGTCCAGCGGACGGACGCGCCTGCCTGGCTGGTGTCGGTCCTGCTGCTGGTCAACACGGTGAGCGTGGTGCTGTTCCAGGTCCGGGTCGCGCGCCGCGTGTCGGGGCTGCGGACCGCCGCCCACGCCGCGCGCGGCGCCGGGATCCTGATGCTGCTCGCCTGCGCGGTGTACGCGTCGTCGGCGAGCCTCTGGGTGGTGCTGCTCGTCGCGGCCGTCATCCAGGTGGCGGGGGAGATGCTGCTCGCCGCGGGCGCCTGGGAGATCAGCTTCACGCTCGCGCCCGACGGGAAACAGGGCCAGTACCAGGGGTTCTTCGCCTCCGGCGTGGCGATCGCCCGGATGGCGGGGCCGGTGCTGCTGACGACGTTGGTCCTCGGCGGCGGTGTGGTGGGGTGGCTGGTCCTCGGCGCGCTGTTCCTGCTGACCGGCCTCGGTTTCGCGCCCGTGACGCGGTGGGCCGCTCGCGAGCGCTTCCCGGAATGGTCTTCCGGCCCTAGGCCCGGCGCCGCGCACGTTCCTAGCATCGGGTCCTGACCGTTCAACGGCGAACGAGGAATCGAGGCGGCAGAACTCATGGCGGGCAACAAAGCGGTCACCTATCTGGGACCCGGCAAGGTCGAGGTCGACACCATCGACTACCCGACCTTCTCGATGAAGGACGGCCCCGGCGTGCACCAGGCCAACGTGGGGCGGGAAACCCAGCACGGTGTCATTCTCAAGAACGTCGCGACCAACATCTGCGGCAGCGACCAGCACATGGTGCGTGGCCGCACGACCGCGCCGGAAGGGCTGGTGCTGGGCCACGAGATCACCGGCGAGGTGGTCGAGACGGGCCGGGACGTCGAGTTCATCAAGGAGGGCGACCTGGTCTCGGTGCCGTTCAACATCGCCTGCGGACGGTGCCGCAACTGCAAGGAGGGCAAGACCGGGATCTGCCTCAACGTCAACCCGGACCGGCCCGGGTCGGCATACGGTTACGTCGACATGGGCGGCTGGGTCGGCGGGCAGGCCGAGTACGTGATGGTGCCGTACGCGGACTGGAACCTGCTGAAGTTCCCGGACCGCGACCAGGCCATGGAGAAGATCCTCGACCTGGCCATGCTGTCGGACATCTTCCCGACCGGTTTCCACGGCTGCGTCAGCGCGGGCGTCGGCGTCGGGTCGACCGTGTACATCGCGGGCGCCGGACCGGTCGGGCTGGCCGCGGCGGCGTCGGCGCAGCTGCTCGGCGCGGCGGTGGTGATCGTCGGCGACCTCAACGCCGACCGGCTGGAGCAGGCTCGCAGCTTCGGCTGCGAGACGGTGGACGTGTCGAAGGGCGACCCGAAGGACCAGATCGCCGAGATCCTCGGCGTGCCCGAGGTCGACTGCGGTGTCGACGCGGTCGGGTTCGAGGCGCGCGGGCACGGCAAGGAAGCGTCCGACGAGCACCCGGCGACCGTGCTGAACTCGCTGATGGACATCACCGCGGCGGGCGGCGCACTGGGCATCCCGGGCCTGTACGTGACCGGCGACCCGGGCGCGGCCGACGAGGCCGCGCGGCACGGCTCGCTGTCCATCCGGATCGGCCTGGGCTGGGCGAAGTCGCACGCGTTCACCACCGGACAGTGCCCGGTGATGCGCTACCACCGGCGCCTGATGATGGCGATCCTGCACGATCGGGTCCAGATCGCGAAGGCGGTCAACGCGACGCCGATCCCCCTGGCCGAGGCCCCGCGGGGCTACCAGGAATTCGACCACGGCGCGGCGCGCAAGTACGTGCTCGACCCGCACGGGTTGCTGGCCAACGCCTGAGGGGGTGCCGTGCCGGGGGCGCGCTGCTCCCGGCACGGCCGGTCAGCCGTAGGCGCGCAGGAAGGTGTCGACAGCCGCGGCGGCGACGGCGTTCCGTTCGGCCTCCGGGAGCGCCCGCGTGCCCAACCGGGTCCGCGACTCCAGGGGCGCGGTGAGCAGCGCCCCGAACTGCTCCGCGGCCCGCGCCGGGTCCGTGATCTTCAGCCGGCCCTCCAGGGCGAGGCGGGCCAGGCGGTCGGCGAGCGCGTCGGTCACGACGTTGGTTCCGGCGCGCGTCTGGACGGTGTCCAGCAGTTCCGGGAAACGTGCCAGTTCGGCCTGCAGGAGCCGCCGGAACGCCCACGACCGGTCGTCGGTGTAGCAGTCGATCAGGCGGCGGCCCACCTGCTCCAGCGCGGCCCTCAGGTCCTCGCCCGTGTCGCGGAGCCGGTCCACCGCCGCCAGGTTGTCCGCGATCGCCTTGGCCGCCTCCGCCGTCATCGACTCGCGGAACAGGTTCGCCTTCTCGCTGAAGTGGTTGTAGACCGTCGGCTTCGCCACGCCCGCCTCGGCCGCGACCTCGGCGACGCACGCCTGCGCGTAGCCCTGCCGCGCGAACACCGTGAACGCCGCGTCCAGGATCGCCTGCCGTTTGTCGATGCGTCCACGCGTGGCCATACCCGCATGCTACTCGAATTGAACCCGTGGGTTCACTTGTTCTGACGAGTAAGCTAACTTGAACCCATGAGTTCAATCAGTGCGGACGAACGCCTCGACCCGGGGCTCGTCCGGATGATCACCGCGGTCCTGCTCGGCGGGATCCTGGGCATCCTCAACAGCACGATGGTCGCCACCGGCACGGATGTCCTCGCCGCCGACTTCGGCGCCTCGCTGAGCACGATCGGCTGGGCCACCACCGGTTTCCTGCTCGCCGTCACCGTCGCCATCCCGTTCACGACGTGGGCCGTGGACCGCTTCGGCGGTCGCCGGATGTGGCTGTCCGGGCTGGCCGTGTTCCTGGCCGGCTCGCTGGCCGCCGGGTGTGCGTGGGACGTCGGCAGCCTCATCACCGCGCGGGTCGTGCAGGGTCTCGGCGCCGGCATCCTCGACCCGCTGGTCCTGACGCTGCTCGCGCGTGCCGCCGGACCCGCTCGCGCCGGGCGCGTGATGGGCCTGATGGGCGTGGTGCTCTCGCTCGGGCCGGTGCTCGGCCCGGTCGCCGGAGGCGCGGTGCTGGACGTGCTCCCATGGCGGTGGATGTTCCTGCTCAACGTGCCGCTCGGGCTGGTCGCCGTGCTGCTCGCGCTACGCTCCGTCCCGCGCGACGACGGTCCGGCGGCGGTCCCGGCGCCGCTCGACGTGCGTGGGCTCGCGCTGCTCGGGCCGGGGTTCGCCGCCCTCGTCCTGGCGCTGTCGCAGGCCGCGGAGCACACCGCGTTCGCCACCGCGTCCGTGCTGGTTCCGCTCGTCGCCGGTGTCGTCCTGCTGCTCGCGTACGGTGGGCACGCCAGGCGCGCGGCGGCGCCGCTCATCGATCTGCGCCTCTTCGCGCGGGGCGGGTTCACCGCGAGCGTCGCCGTGATGGCGCTCGTCGGGCTCGGCACGTTCGCGAACCTGTTCGTCCTCCCGCTCTACTACCAGCAGGTGCACGGCCACGGGGTGCTCGCCGCCGGGATGCTCGTCGCGCCGGTCGGCCTCGGCGGGGCGCTGTCGATGCCGCTGGCCGGGCGGCTGTCCGACCGGATCGGGGCGCGGGTGCTGGTGCGCGCGGGCGCGGTCGTGGCCCTGCTCGCCGGGCTGGCGTTCACGTGGATGGGCCCGGACGCGGGTCAGGCGTGGCCCGCGGTGGCCGCGTTCGTCATGGGCCTGGGGCTCGGCTTCGTCGGCGCGCCCACGATGGGCTCGCTGTACCGGACGCTGCCCGCGGAGCTGGTGCCGCAGGGCAGTTCGGCGCTGTACATGCTCAACCAGCTCGGCGCGTCGATCGGCGTGGTCGTCGTGACGCTGATTCTGGAATCCGCGGGTGACGCGATGGCCGGTTTCCACGGCGTGTACTGGTTCGCGGTCGGCGCGCTCGTCGTCGTGCTGGCGGCGAGCCCGCTGCTGCCCGGGAGGGCGGAGCGGTGAAGACGGTGGTCATCACCGGCGGCACCGACGGGATCGGCGCGGGAGTGGCGCGCGAGCTGCTGGCGCGCGGCGACCGGGTGGTCGTCGTGGGCCGGAACCCGGCGAAGGCGCCGCCGGGCGCGGAATTCGTGCCCGCCGACCTGAGCCTGGTGGCGGCGGCGCACGCGGCAGCCGACGAAATCACCGGGAAGCACCCGCGGATCGATGCGCTCGTGCTGTGCGCCCGGTTCTTCCGCGCCCGCAGGCACGTGACCCCCGAGGGCTTCGAGGACAACTTCGCGCTGTTCTACCTGAGCCGGTTCGTGCTGGCGGAGCGGCTGGCCGGTGCACTGTCCGGAGCGGACACTCCCGTGATCGCCAACGTGGCCGGGCCGGGCGCCCCGTTGGACGTCGTGAACCGGGACGACCTCCAGTTCGCCCGGCACTACGATCCGGTCGGCGCGATGGTCCAGGGCGGCAAGCTCAACGACCTCCACGGTGTCTCGTTCGCCGAGCGGCACCCGCGGATCCGCTACGTGCTGGTGCACCCGGGCGTCACGGCGACCAGCTTCGCGGGTGAGTACGACGCCGCGAGCGCCCGGCAGCTGGACCGGATGAAGCGGTTCGGCAAACCGGTGGGTGAAGCGGTGGCCCCGATCGTGCGGGTGCTCGACTCGCCGCCCGCCGAACCGTTGAGCGCGTTCGTCGAGGGCAGGCGCATCGCCGTGGACGGGCCTGCCTTCGACGTCCAGGTGGCGAGGTGGTTGCACGCCGAAACGCTGCGGCTCAGCGGAGTTTCACCCGAAACTCCGGCGCGTCCGGGCTGAGCACCGTCGCCTCCGAGCCCGGCAGTTCGGCGCTCAGTGCGTCGAGCAGCCGGGGCATGTCGGCGGCCGCCGTGGTGTGCAGGGCTTCCGCGACGATCAGCACCGACCGCGTCGCCGGGGTGACGGCCGATCGCGCGCTCTGCCGGTGCGTCCACCGGCGGGCGTGCGCCCGGCCGTGCTCGTCCGCGAACACGATTTCCCCCGGGGCCGGGTGCTCGGTGTCGCCGGAGAACGCCGCGTACTCCTCGGTTCCCGTCGCGTACCGGACTTCCAGCAGGCCGTCGAGCGCGTCAACGTCGAACACGGCGACCGGGATCGCGAACGCGAGCGAAACCGCGTTGCCCAGGTCGATCATCGGGTGGATCGACGGCAGCGACCCGTCCTTGCGGAACCGGCGCAGCAACGATTCCGCCGCGCACCGGTACTGCGTCGGTTTCAGGCCCATCCGCGCGAACGCCTGCCGCCACGCCTGGATCTCCGGCAGCGCGGACTCCGGGCCGTCCGCGAGCCGCTCCGCCGCGATCCGCCAGTAGCGCGACGGATCACTGGACGGCCGCGCGCTCTCCGCGTACAGCACACCCGGGACCAGCTGCGGGAAGTCCGACCAGATCGCGTCGGAATGCCGGAAGCGGATCATTCGGCGGCCAGCCGGACGGCGAGGGCGGCGAACGTGCCCGCGAAGACCCGGCGCATCCACGCTCGCACCCGCGGCCGGGACAGCACCCGCTCGCGCATCGCCGCGGCGGCCACTCCGTAGGCGACGAACACGACCAGCGTCAGCGCCATGAACACCGCGCTCAGCTCGGCCATCGTCAACAGCGAGCGCGGATCACCGGGGTGCACGAACTGCGGCAGGAACGCGAAGAAGAAGATCGTGAGCTTCGGGTTGAGCACGTTGACCAGCACCGCGGACATGATCACCCGGGCGGCCGACCGCGGCGCGGGCGCCTCCGGCGGCCGGTCCGGCTCCCGCAACGCCGACCACGCCAGGTAGAGCAGGTAGGCCACCCCGGCGTACTTGATCACCTGGAACGCCACGGCGCTGGCGTGCAGCAGCGCGGCGAGGCCGGTGATCGCGGCGATCGCGTGCGGAACGGTGCCCAGCGTGCAGCCGACCGCGGCGATGACGCTCGCCCGCGTGCCGTGCGCCAGGCCGGCGCTCATGGTCAGCAGCGCACCGGTGCCGGGCGTGGCCACGACGACCAGCGCGGTGAGCAGGAATTCGACGGACATGGAACCACCATGGCGGGATACTGGTCCGGTGGACAGGTCCAAACCCGAGCCCGTCGAGCGGTCCATAACGGGATCGGACTTCCTCCAGCTCGACATCGGCGAGGCCCCGCCGGGCGGGCGGTCGGCGTGGCTGGCGGCGCGCCTGCGGGACGCGATCGCGGACGGGCGCCTGCCGTGGGCAGCAGGCTGCCGCCGACGCGGACGCTGGCCGCCGAGCTGGGCGTGTCGCGCGGGGTGGTGACCGAGGCGTACCAGCGGCTCGTCGAGGACGGGCACGTCGCCGGGCGCGGCCGGGGCGGAACCGTCGTGGTGGCGGTGCCCGTCACCGCGTCGCCCGTACCGGCTCCCGCGCCGAGCGCGGACGTCGTGTTCGAGCCGCGGCCGGACGTCTTCGACCGGTTGCGCGCCGCGCCGGCCCGCATCGACCTCACCCCCGGCGTGCCGGATCTGGCCGCGTTCCCGCGGGTGGCGTGGCTGCGCGCGGAACGGGCGGTGCTCGGCGGGCTGTCGGCGGCCGACTTCGGGTACGGCGACCCGCGCGGCGCACCGGCGTTCCGGCTGGCGGTGGCGAACTGGCTGGCCCGCAACCGCGGCATCCGCGCCGATCCGGCCGACGTCGTCGTGGTCGCTGGGGTCGCGCAGGCGCTCGGCCTGCTCGCGACGGTGTTCCGCGCGCACGGCATCGGCGAGGTCGCGGTGGAGGACCCCGGTTCGCTCGGCGCGCGGCAGCACCTCCGCAACAGTGGCCTGGCCACCCCGCCGGTGCCGGTCGACGACGAGGGCGTCCGGGTGTCCGAACTGCGGTCGCCCGCGGTGTTGTTGACGCCCGCGCACCAGTTCCCGGCGGGCGTGGTGCTCGGCGGCGAGCGGCGGCGCGAGCTCATGCGCTGGGGCGGCCTGATCGTCGAGGACGACTACGACGCCGAGCACCGGTACGACCGCCCGCCGGTGCCCGCGCTGCGCGCGATGCTGCCGGAGCGGGTCTGCTACGCGGGCAGCATCTCGAAGCTGCTCGCCCCGGCGCTGCGGATCGGCTGGCTGCTGGTGCCGCCGCGGTACCAGCGGGACCTCGTGGACGCGAAGCGGTACGCCGACCTCGGCAACGCGGTGCTGCCGCAACTGGTGCTGGCGCACCTCATGACGTCCGGCGATCTGGAGCGGCACCTGCGCTTCGTGCGCCGACGCCACCGGCGCCGCCGGGACGCGATGATCGACGCGGTCCGACGGCACCTGCCCGGCGTGCGCGTGCACGGCGCGGCGGCCGGCCTGCACCTGATGATCACGTTCGACCGCGAGCTGTCCGATGTGGACCTGGCGACCGCGGCGCTGTCCCGCGGCGTCAAGGTGCAGCCGCTGTCCTGGCACCGCCAGCTCCCGGGCGCGCCCGGCCTCGTGCTCGGCTACGGCGCCAGGCCGCCGGGCGAAATCGAGGAGGGTGTGCGGATCATCGCGGAGCTGGTGGCCCGGCCTCGGGGAACACGACGTTGACGGTCGTCATCACCAACGCGAAGCTGGGCGACGTGACACTGAAGCAGTTAGCGACGACCGGGCTGGGCGCGCCGGCCTCCGAGCCGGCGTGGGACACGGTACTGGCGAGCACCCGATGAAGGTCGTGGTGGCCGACGACCCGCGGACGCTGGGCGCGGAGTGCGCCGGCGAGATCCGGGCGGCCTTCGACGGTTACGCGCGGCTGTTCGCCGCCCACGGCATCGGGTTCGAGCAGGTGCGGGCGTTGGGCGCGGCGGCGCTGGCGGAAACGAGCGAATGGGCGCCGTCGCTGGGGGAGGAGCTGCTCGGGGTGGCCGAGGGCAGCGGGCTCGCCGGGTGGCAGCTCGGCGCGCTGAACGGGCGCACCGAAATCCTCGCCGCGGCGGCCGTTTCCGGCGAGGGGGAGTGCTCCACGTCGGTGGTGCTCGCGGACGGCTCGCCGCGCACGGTGCAGACCTGGGACTGGCACGACACCCTGCGCGACGGCATGACCGTCGTGTCCTGGCCGGGCGTGTGCACGTTCACCGAGGCCGGGGTGGCCGGCAAGATCGGCGTGAACTCCGCGGGGCTCGGCGTGCACTTCAACGTGCTGCGGCACGCCTCGGACCACGCGGACATCGGGGTGCCGGTGCACGTGGTGGCGCGGCGGATTCTGGACGAGGCGTCGACCGTCGAGGAGGCCACGGAACTGGCCCGCTCGGCGCGGTTGTCGGCGTCGTCGGTGATCACCGTCGTGACCGCCGACCGGGCGCGGTGCCTGGAACTGAGCCCGGCCGGGGTCGGCGTGGTAGACCCGGTGGGCGGAGTTCTGTGGCACGCCAACCACTTCCTCGACGCGGCGCTCGCTCCCGGAGAGCGGACGACGGTCGACGTGTCGACGACGCTCGCCCGCGGCTCGTGGCTGCGGTCGCACGCCGCGGAACTCGGCGCGGCGGACCTGACCGCGCGGGCGCGGGCGCTGTGCGCGCACACCGAGGACGGCGCGGCGGTCTGCGCGCACCCGGACATGTCGCTGCCCGCGCACGAGCGGTGGGAGAGCCTGGCGACGATCTCGCTGGACGTGGTGGCGGGGCGGATGCACGTGCACACCGGCGGGCCGTGCTCGGTGACGCCGGAGAGCTGGGCGGAGTTCGCGGTCAGGCCCGCCGTGTCGACGCCCGCTCGATGAGGCCGATCGCCTGGGTGCGCACGGTCCCGGGCGGCGCCTCGCCGGACAGGATGTCGAACAGCAGCCGCGCGCCGGAGTCACCGGCGTCGCGGGGCCGCAGGTCGATCGCGGTGATCGGCGGGTGCGCCAGCGCGGTGCTGTCCACACAGGACGCGAGCAGCAGGTCCCTGCCGATCGTCCGGCCGGCGGCGCGGATTACCGGCAGCACCGCGGCCGCGGCGCCGTCCGGCGCGCACACCAGCGCATCGACGTCCGCGTCGGCGTTGAGCAGCGCGCGCACGTTGTCCTGCATGACCGTGCTGGGCGATCCGAACGCCATCTCCCACAGCCGCGGCCGGCGCCGGTGCCGCTCGGACCAGCCGAGGTAGGTGCGCTGCAGGGTGCGGCCCCAGTCGGTGACCGTGCTTGAGGCAAGCGGCGCGATGTGCTGCGCACCGGCCGTGGCAAGGTGGTCGAGGAGCTGTTCGAGCACCGCCGCGTGGTCGGAGAGCACGACGCCCGCCGGTTCGCCGTTCGAGCGCGCGGCCGGTTCGGGGTTCAGCCGAGCCGCCGCACCACGGCGACCACGTGCTGCTTCGTCCGCTCCGGCACCCGGCCGGAATCACGCGGCGCGTCCGACGCGGTCGTCTTGGACACCCCGGCGGCCTTCGCCACGGCGATCAGCGAGACGGGCTCATCCTTGCTCACCCGACGACGATATCCGTGCGCTGATCAGGGCTGCGGCGGGTAGGGGCCGGTGTTCAGGTCGATCTCGCTCTGCTCGCGGTCGGACAGCGACGCCTCCCGGTCGTCCCGCGACGCGGACCGGTCTTCCCGCGCGGACCTGCGGTCCCGCGCGGCCTGCTGCCGGGAAGTTCTCGCCGTGCCGTGGTCGTTCGCCGTCCGGTTCAGGTGTTCCCGGAGGGCGTAGCGGTCCTCGGCCGCGGCGGCACGGTCTTCGGCCGCCGCCTCCCGGTCCGACTCGGCTTCCGCCATGAACGCGGCCACCGCGTCCGGATCGTGCGTCGCCAATTCCTTCTCCCGGCGGGCCGCCTCGGCTTCGCGCTGCAGTGCCGCGCCCTCCCGGTTTTCGGCGTCCAGGAGGGCCTTCGAAATCGTGTGCCGTTCGTGCCGGTCCCGGGTCTCGCCCACTTCCGCCAGCCCGTCCCGCTCGACGGCCGCCCTGTCCCGGCGGTCGGCCGCCCGGTCGCGGGCGTCGGCCAGGTCGTCGCGCTCGTCGGCCGCGCGGTTCCGGTCCTCGGCTCCCTCCGTCATCTCCCCATGTTCACACGTCAGCGCGCCGGGCGCTGCCACTCCTCGCAAGACTCGTGACTCTTTTTTCAGCCGTTTCGCTTTGTCGCGGTGACGGGCGGCTGTCGCTCGCTCACCGGCTGCCTGGTCGCAGGTCGCGTTGGCGTGCAGCCGCGCGGCGGTGGCCGTGATGGTGATCTCGGTGCTGGTGCAGCACGCCCGGGCGGCGCCGGTCAAGACGGGGTCGTCCGGCCGTTCGGTGGCCATGTACGGGTGTGCCCGCGCACGAACCGGCGAAACTCGTCTGCGGTGGAATATCCCGTCGCGGGCCCGCCGTTGCGCCGGACATGAAGGCAATCGCACTGCAGGAGTACGGTTCGGCGGACGACCTCCGGCTGGCCGAGCTCCCGGATCCCAAGGTCGGTCCGGGGGAGGTGCTGGTCAGGGTCAAGGCCGCCGGTGTCAACCCGGTCGACTGGAAGCTCGCGGCGGGCGGGCTGGACGGCCTGATGGAGGTCCGGTTCCCCCTCGTGCCCGGCTGGGACGTGGCCGGGGTCGTCGAGAAGGTGGGATTCGACTCCGGGGAGTTTTCCGTCGGCGACGAGGTTTTCGGCTACGTCCGCAAGGACTGGGTGCAGCAGGGCGCCTACGCCGAGCTGGTGACCGCGAACGTGCGGATGCTCGCGAAGAAGCCGCGTTCGCTGGACTTCGCGCAGGCGGCCGGTGTGCCGCTGGCGGGGCAGACGGCGTACCGCTCGCTGAAGCGCGTCGGGCTGCGGGCCGGTGAGACGGTGCTGATCCACGCCGCGGCCGGTGGCGTCGGGTCGTTCGGCACGCAGATCGCGGTCGCGCTCGGCGCGCGGGTGATCGGCACGGCGAGCGAGCGCAACCACGACTACCTGCGTGAGCTGGGCGCGGAGCCGGTCACCTACGGCGAGGGCCTGGCGGACCGGCTTCGTGAACTGGGCCCGATCGACGCCGCGGTGGACTTCGTGGGCGGCGACGCGGTGGAGGTGTCACGGGAGTTCGTGAGCCCGGACCGGATCGCGTCGATCGCCAACCCGGAGGTCGGCGCGCACGGCTACGTGTGGGTCCGCCCGGACGGCGCCGAACTGGCCGAGCTGGCGAGCCTGGCGGACGAGGGCAAGCTGACGGTGCACGTCGAGCGGACGTTCCCGCTCGCCGAGGCCGCCGACGCGTGGCGCCTGAGCCAGCAGGGCCGCACGCGCGGGAAGATCGTGCTGACGGTCTAGCCGTAGGGATCATCGACGTTGTCGATCGAGGCGAAGACCTCCGTGTCCGGTGGTGCCACCTGCGCCGACTTTTTCCGCCGCGCCGCCGCCCACGGCATTCCCGCCATCCTCGAACGACCGCACGACAGCACTGCCCGCACCGCCCTCAACGGCCAACCACCCATCACCGGCGTCATCAACCTCGCGGGGCACTACGGCTAGCCGACGAAGATGCAGAACGGGTGCCCGGCCGGATCGGCGTAGACGTACAACGGTTCGTCGGGGTCGTCGCTGCGGTCGCGGAGCAGCCGGGCGCCGAGGTGAAGGGCCCGCTCGTGCTGGGCTTCCAGTTCGGCCTTGGTGGGCACGGTGAGGTCGAGGTGCAGCTGCTGCGGCACGGGGCCGTCCGGCCACGTCGCCGCCGGCAGGGTGTCGACCTGCTGGAAGGCCAGCTGGGGGCGCCCGTCCGGGGTGCGGAGCACGAGCCAGTCGGCGTCGCCGTCCTCGTCGCCCGGCCGGTACACGAGCCCGAGCAGCTCGCGGTAGAACTCCGCGAGCCGCCGGGCGTCGGTGCAGTCGAGGACGACCTGGCAGAACGTCGGCAGGGTCATGCCGATCATCCTGCCGCAGCCCGTCCGCCGCGGCAGGACAACGTGATCCGGCCCGGCTCGCCGGTCAGCTCACCGCGCGCTCGACCAGCGCCGCGATCTTCTCCTCCACCTCGGAAGTGACACCGGTCAGGGCGAAACCGGTCGGCCACATCGGACCGTCGTCGAGCGAAGCCTGGTCGCTGAACCCGAGCGTGGCATAACGCGCCTTGAACTTCTCCGCGCTCTGGAAGAAGCACACGACCTTGCCGTCCAGAGCGTAGGCGGGCATGCCGTACCACAGCTTTGGTTCGAGGGCCGGCGCGGCGGCCCGGACCACGGCGTGGACGCGCTCGGCCATCGCTCTGTCCGACGGCGCCATCGCGGCGATCTTCGCGAGCACGTCCTGCTCGGCCTGCGCCGCCTTGTCCGCCCGGGAGCCGCGACGGGCCGCGGCCTTCAGCTCCTTCGCGTGGTCCCGCATCGCGGCCCGTTCTTCGGCGGTGAAGCCCTCGTGCTTCGTGCCCGCACTGCTGCCCATGGTGACCTCCTTCAGGTTATCGGCACGCACCGTGCCGTTGCGCCTCATGATGCAGCGAGCCTGTCTGGCTGTCAACGGCACGCAGCGTGCCGATAGGATGCGGGACATGACCGACCAGCCTCGGCGCCGCGGCGCCGCCCGGACGGACGAACTGCTGCAGGTGACGCTCGACCTGGCCACGGAGGTCGGGTACGCGGGCCTCAACATCGAGGCGGTCGCGCGCCGGGCCGGCGTCGGGAAGCACACGATCTACCGGCGCTGGCCGTCGATGGCCGCGCTGCTGCTGGACGCGCTCAGTCGCGTGTGGACGACCGACCTGGACTACCACGACACCGGCGACGTCCGGGCCGACCTGCGTGAGCAGTTCCTGCGGTCCGCGCCCGCGCTCTCCCAGCCGCCGATCGGCCCGGTCTACCGCGCGGTGATCGCCGAAGCCCAGTCTGACGCCGCGTTGCGGGAGACCCTGCACTCGCGGTTCCTGGCGACCGTCGAGCAGAGCACCTTCGACCGGATCGCCCGAGCCCAGCGTGCCGGCGAACTGGTCCCCGACGCGGATCTGCGCTTCCCGGCCGAGGTTCTCTGCGGCACCCTCTACTACCGCTGGTTGCTGTCCACGAAGCCGATCGACGAGGAGGCCGTGAACAGCCTGGTCGACATGTTCATGGCCGCCTACGGCGCGGGTTCACGCGTCGGAAGCGGACCCGCGTGATCTGGTCGTACGCCTGATGGGACTTGTCGGCACGGTGCCGAGCGCTCGGCGACGAGCGCATCCGTATCGACGCTCTTGCTTGAACGCTTCGGCTACGGTCCCGACGGGCACCTGGTCGTCGGCGAGCGCGGACCACTCGCGCGGCGGCCCTGCGACTTCCGCCACGCTGCGGTGAGCACCTGGCTGGGGCGGGGGTTTTGCGGCCACGGTGGCGCAGTGGGCGGGGCAGTCGGTCTCCGTGCAGCGTGCCCACAGATTGCGCACAGATCCCCGATCTTGATCGGGGTCCGCCGGTGAACATGAATCGGCCCCTACCGCGTTTTCGCTGGTAGGGGCCGGTTTTGTGTGTAGGAACCTGGGTGCCCTCGGCAGGATTCGAACCTGCGACACCTGCCTCCGGAGGGCAGTGCTCTATCCCCTGAGCTACGAGGGCCCATCGCTGGGCGACGTGACACACCCTAGCGCACCCGTGTTTCCACCTTGTGAGCGGCTACCCCTTCGGAGGGGGCGGCGCGGTCGCCGCTCGGTTAGGCTGCGCGAAGAAGGCAAGCCTTACCTGCCATTGCATACATGCGCATATCACTATATATTCCGGGTGCGGGACAGAGGAGGACACCAGCGCATGGGACACGGCCACGGACACGGGCACCAGCCGCCCGGTAGCGCGTCCGCCCGCTATCTGCCACGGCTCGCCGCGGCGCTCGGGATCGGCCTCGCCTTCCTGTTGCTCGAAGTCGTCGTCGGGGTGGTCACCGGGTCGCTCGCGTTGATCTCCGACGCCGGGCACATGCTCACCGACGTCCTCGGGCTGGCGATGGCCCTCACGGCGATCGTCCTGGCGCGGCGGTCCGGGCCGACCTACCGGTGCACCTTCGGGCTCTACCGGGCCGAAGTGCTCGCCGCGCTGGCCAACGCCGTCCTGCTCTTCGGGGTGGCAGGCTACGTGATCTTCGAGGCCGTCGAGCGGCTCGCGAACCCGCCCGAGGTGCCCGGCCTGCCCGTGCTGCTCGTGGCGGTCGCCGGGCTCGCCGCGAACCTCGTTGCCTTCGCCCTGCTCCGCGACGGCTCCAAGGAGAGCCTCAACCTGCGCGGCGCGTACCTGGAGGTCCTCGCCGACCTGATCGGGTCGGTCGGCGTCCTCGTCAGCGGCGTGATCACCCTGACCACCGGCTGGCGCTACGCGGACGCCCTGATCGGTGTCGCGATCGGACTGTTCGTGCTGCCTCGCACGTTCACCCTCGCCCGGCGGGCGCTGCGCATCCTGTTCCAGCACGCACCCGCCGAGGTGGACGTCGAACGCATCAGCGCGGACCTCGCCGAGCTCGCCGGCGTGTGCGACGTGCACGACCTGCACGTGTGGACGCTCACCTCGGGCATGGAGGTCGCCTCCGCGCACCTCACCCTGGAACGCACCGCGCAGCCGGCCGAGGTGCTCGCCGCCGCGCAGACGCTCCTCAAGGAGCAGTACTCGATCGAGCACGCCACGCTGCAGTGCGAACCACGCGAATCGGCGGCGCGCTGCCAGGAACTCAGCTGGTGACCACGGCTGGGCTTGCTCCGCTCTGCAATCCCCTCAACCCGCCGTAGCAGCCGCCGGGTCTCCGTCTATCCACCAAGCCGGAGGCCGCCCGGGCAGGGGAGGGGCCGCAGCCCCGAAAGCCGCGACTTTCCACTCCTCGCCGATCCTGTGCATCAGCAGATCCATCGAAACCGGCAGCACGGATGGGGTGTGCACCAAGTACCCGTCCGAGTGCGTGCCGAGCGGTGCCATGCGGACGAGTTCACAGCCCGGCCCCACACAACGTCGTCGGCTCGATACTCCCAGCGCTGTGATGCTGCCTCTCCCCAAGCTCGCATGCGCTATGGCCCTCCTTCTTCGACGGCGAGAAATCGCAGTTTCTTCATGCCGGTTCGATTCGCTGACAAGCCACGCTTCGGCATACCGTCCGTTGACGATGTGGTTTCGCCACTCGATCGCCCGTGCAACCGGCCCATCGATGTCAGCGACCCGCTGGAGGTCTTCCGGGGGCAAGTTGCTGAGGTTCTCCGGGGTCAGATCTTCGACCAGACGGCGGGTTACCTGCTCGACCTTCCTGGCCAGGAACCCTTCGCTCGACGAAGAAGAGAACAGCGAACACGATGAGGGCCGAGCCGAACTGCAACTCAGTTGATGACCAGATCGGATTCGAAGCCGGCCATAGCGGACTGGTGAGAATGGACAGGACGGTAAGGATCAGGCCCACCACGCCCACTAGCCACAACCACCCCGGTCGAACCACTTCTTGAGGTTCTGACGGTGCATCCGGCAGCAGCGGGACGGGCTCCAGGCCGGACAATTCAGGAGTCATAGGGCGCGCTTCCTAACAGTCGCACCCAGCCAATTCACCGACAATTCACGCACCGTCGGTTTCCGGCCGCGGAGAGCGTCGACGAAACAGGGCGTCAGGGGAAGGGCAGCGGCTGCGCGCCCCGCGCGGTGAGCATGTTCCGCATCACCGTCATCTCCGCCCCCTGCGAGGTCAGGATGCTCTGCGTCAGCGCCTTCACCGCAGACACCGACGTGTGATCGTGCGCGTACTGCGCCATCTCCGTCCCGCCCTGGTGGTGCCTCAGCATCAGCTGCAGGAAGTACACGTCCAGCTCGGTGCCGGACAGCGAGCGCAGCTTCGCCAGCTCGTCGTTGGTCGCCATGCCCGGCATCGGCGCGCCCGCGGCCGCCGCGGCCGACGACGACGGCGCCATCGCCATGTGGTCGTGCCCCGCGTCGGCCGTCATCCACGTCATGTACTCGCCCGTGGCCTGCTCGGGCTGGCCCCACAGCATGAGCCAGCCCTTCATCCGGCCGACCTGCTCGCGCTGCGTGGACTCGATGTCGAACGCCAGCTGCTTCAGCTGCGGGTCGCTCGTGTGGTCGCGTTCCCAGCTGGCCATGGTCACGGCCTGCAGGTGGTGCACCGACATGTCCTGCGCGAACCCGACCTCGACCGAACCCTCCGCGGGCGTGGCGGAGGTCCCCGGGCCCTTCGCCAGAGACGTCAGGAACATCCCGAGCACCGCGCCGACCAGCAGCACCACGACCACCGTCGCGCCGATGATGACCGGCCGGGGGCCCGGCCGGTCCGCCACCGGGGCGCCTTCTTCGTCCGCCATCAGGATCAGGACGTCGGCATCGTGCTGGTGTCCTGCTGCGTGCCCGCGGAACCCTGGTAGTCCATCGGCTTCGCGTCCGGGCCCGGCGGCGTCGGGTCGAACGGCGGCGGGTTGTCCGGGTCGAAGGCGCCCGCGCCGAGGGCGTCGCACGAGGCACCGACCTCCGGGTAGGTGTTCTGGTTGGTCCGCAGCGCGGTGATGAACTGGTCGATCCGCTCGTCGGTGGCCGAGTCGAGCTTCAGCTGGTGGCCCCACGACTGCAGCGAGATCGGCTTGTCCAGCCCGGGGTAGGGCGACATCATCGTGTACGGCTTGCCCTCGACCTTGGACTTGAGCGTGTTCAGCGCGTCACCGGTCACCTGGTCGGGGTTGTAGGCGATCCACACGGCCCCGTGCTCGAGCGAGTGCACCATGTTCTCCGTGCGCACCGCGACCGGGTAGACGACGCCGTTGCACGCCGCCCAGTAGCCGTCGTGCGGGCCGCCGTAGGGCGGCGAGTGGTCGTAGGCCACCCGCTCGGTCGGCAGGATGTGCACGCTGGCCTGGTACTGGCCGGTGACGATGCCGGGGATGCTCAGCGACGGGTCCGGGTTGTCCGCGGTGGGCGCCCAGCTCGCCAGCGCGCGCTTGGGCGCCGACTGGACCAGGTAGTAGGTGACCACCACGGCGGCGAGCGCGACCACCGCGACCACCGAGATGATCGTGCCCCAGGGCACACCCTTCTTGGACACCACCGAGCCGCGGGCCGCCTTCACGCTGCCCTTCTTCGGTGCGCCCTTCTTCTTAGTGCCGCTGGCCATGGCTCCCGCGTCTCCCGTCAAGTGGATATACCCGGGTAGAGTTTAGGGACCCCGTGTTCGGTCCCTGTCAACGGCCGAGGTCGCGGCCCTTACACTCGGCTGGTGACTCCCGAGGCCCTAGCTGACCTGGTCCGTACGTCCGCCGCGCAGGTGCTCACCGCCCGTGGCGCCGACCCCGCCGTGCTGCCCGCCACGGTGACCGTCGAGCGCCCGCGCAACCCGGAACACGGAGACTACGCCACCAACATCGCGCTGCAGGTGGCGAAGAAGGCCGGCCTGGCCCCGCGCGACTTCGCCCAGGAGCTGGCCGACGCGCTCGCCGCCACCGACGGCATCGACTCGGCCGAGATCGCCGGCCCCGGGTTCGTGAACCTCCGGCTGGCCGCCGACGCCCAGGGCGAGCAGATCCGCCAGGTCCTCACCCTCGGCGACGCCTACGGCCGCGGCACCGCGCTGGCCGGCCGCAAGATCAACCTCGAGTTCGTGTCGGCGAACCCGACCGGCCCGATCCACCTCGGCGGCACCCGCTGGGCCGCGGTGGGCGACGCGCTGGGCCGCGTCCTGCAGGCGCAGGGCGCCGACGTCACGCGCGAGTACTACTTCAACGACGCAGGCGCGCAGATCGACCGGTTCGTCCGGTCCCTGATCGCCGCCGCGAAGGGCGACCCCACGCCGGAGGACGGCTACGCGGGCGCCTACATCAGCGACATCGCCGCCGAGGTCCTGCGCCAGGAGCCCAGCGCGCTGTCGCTGCCGGAGGACGAGCGCAACGAGACGTTCCGCCGCATCGGCGTCGACCTGATGTTCGGCGAGATCAAGAAGAGCCTGCACGAGTTCGGCACCGACTTCGACGTCTACTTCCACGAGGACTCCCTGCACCAGTCCGGCGCCGTGGAGAAGGCCGTCGAGAGCCTCAAGGAGAACGGCAGCCTCTACCACGCCGACGGCGCCTGGTGGCTGCGCTCCACCGAGTTCGGCGACGACAAGGACCGCGTGGTCATCAAGAGCGACGGCGCGCCCGCCTACATCGCCGGTGACATCGCCTACCTGCAGGACAAGATCGGCCGCGGCTTCGACCTGTGCATCTACATGCTCGGCGCCGACCACCACGGCTACATCGCCCGGCTCAAGGCCGCCGCGGCGGCGATGGGCCACGACCCGTCCGTGGTCGAGGTGCTCATCGGCCAGCTGGTGAACCTGGTCAGCGAGGGCAAGCCGGTACGGATGAGCAAGCGCGCCGGCACGGTGATCACGCTGGAGGACCTCGTCGAGGCCGTCGGGGTGGACGCGGCGCGCTACGAGCTGAACCGGTACTCGGTGGACTCCAGCATCGACATCGACCTCGACCTGCTGCGCAAGCACAGCGACGAGAACCCGGTCTACTACGTGCAGTACGCGCACGCCCGGCTCGCCTCGCTGCAGCGCAACGCCGCCGACCTCGGACTGAAGTTCGACAACGACGCCGACTTCGGGCTGCTCACCCTCGACCGCGAGGGTGACCTCATCCGCACGATCGGGGAGTTCCCGACGATCGTGCAGCGCGCCGCCGAACTGCGTGAACCGCACCGCGTGGCGCGTTACCTGGAAAGCCTCGCCGGCGCGTTCCACAAGTTCTACGCCGTCGCGCAGGTCCTGCCCAAGGGCGACGAGGAAGCCACTCCGCTCACCTTCGCCCGCCTCGCCCTGTGCGAGGCGGCGCGCCAGGTGTTCGCGAACGGCCTCGCCCTGCTCGGTGTCTCAGCTCCGGAACGGATGTAATCCCCCATGGCTCACCCCGCCGGCCCGCGGCACGCGGAGGTCTACCCGCACGCCGACACCTCCGGTTTCCCCCCGTCCAGTTCCGAAGAGCTCGACCGGCTCTACCCGAAGGTCTGGCCCCGCAACTCCTACCGCGCCCCGGACGGCGTGGTGCGGATCGCGGGCGTCGACGTGCGGCAGCTGGCCGAGACCTACGGCACGCCGTTGTTCGTCGTCGACGAGGCCGACTTCAAGTCGCGCTGCGCCGAGTACGCCGAGGCGTTCGACGACCCGTCGCTGGTGCACTACGCGGCCAAGGCGTTCCTGTGCACCGAGGTGGCCCGCTGGGTCGCCGCGCAGGGCCTGAGCCTGGACGTCGCCAGCGGCGGCGAGCTCGCGGTCGCGCTGCGCGCCGGCTTCCCGCCGGAGCGGATCACCTTCCACGGCAACAACAAGTCGGTCGCCGAGCTGGAGACCGCGGTCGGCGCCGGGGTCGGCACGGTCGTGCTGGACTCCTACTACGAGATCGCGCGGCTGGCCGACGTGGCGGCGCGGCTCGACGTCGAGCAGAAGGTGCTGATCCGCGTCACGGTCGGCGTCGAGGCGCACACGCACGAGTTCATCGCGACCGCCCACGAGGACCAGAAGTTCGGTTTCTCCCTGGCCGCGGGCGACGCCGCGGAGGCGGTGCGCCGGGTGCTCAACGCGCCGTCGCTGCGCCTGGTCGGCCTGCACAGCCACATCGGGTCGCAGATCTTCGACGCCGACGGCTTCGAGGTCGCCGCGCGCCGGGTCATCGGGCTGATGGCCGAGCTGGTCAAGGAGCACGGCGAGCAGCTGCTGGAGCAGCTGTCGCTGGTGGACCTCGGCGGCGGTTTCGGCATCGCCTACACCGACAAGGACAACCCGCCGCCGCCTGCCCAGATGATCACGCAGATCCGCGAGATCGTGCGCAAGGAGTGCGAGTTCGCCGGGCTGCCGGTGCCGCGCATCGCGGGCGAGCCCGGCCGCGCCATCGCCGGCCCGGGCACCGTCACGCTGTACGAGGTGGGCACCATCAAGGACGTGTCGCTGGGGGACAACGAGTCCCGGCGCTACGTCAGCGTGGACGGCGGGATGAGCGACAACATCCGCACGCCGCTCTACGACGCGGTGTACGACGTCCGCCTGGTGTCGCGCGCGAGCGACGACGGGACGAGCGAGCAGGTCGGCGCGGCGCTGAGCCGCGTGGTGGGCAAGCACTGCGAGTCCGGCGACATCGTCGTGCGGGACTGCTGGCTGCCGGACACCCTCGCCCCCGGCGACCTGCTCGCCGTCGCGGCGACCGGCGCGTACTGCTACTCCATGGCCAGCAACTACAACCGGCAGCCGCGCCCCGCGGTCGTCGCGGTCCGCAACGGCAGCGCCCGGCTGCTCCTGCGCCGCGAGACGATCGACGACATGCTGCAGCTGGAGGTGTCGTGACTGCAATGTCCACTGTAGACGGCAAGACGGTGCGCGTCGCGCTGCTGGGCTGCGGCACGGTCGGCGCCGAGGTCGCGCGGCTGCTCACAGAGCAGGCTGACGAGCTCGCCGCCCGCGCCGGCGCCCCGGTCGAGCTGGCCGGCATCGCGGTGCGCCGCCCGGACAAGCACCCCGAGCTGCCGCAGCACCTGCTGACCAACGACGCCGCCGCGCTCGTGGAGTCCGATGTGGACGTCGTGGTCGAGCTGATCGGCGGCGTCGACCCGGTGCGCGAGTGGCTGCTCACCGCGCTGCGCAAGGGGAAGTCGGTCGTCACGGCGAACAAGGCGCTGCTGGCCGAGTACTCCGCGGAGCTGTTCGAGGCGGCCGATTCCAGCGGAGCCGACCTCTACTTCGAGGCGGCGGTGGCCGGTGCGATCCCGCTGCTGCGCCCGCTGCGCGAGTCGCTGGCCGGCGACCGCATCACCAAGGTGATGGGCATCGTCAACGGCACCACCAACTTCATCCTGTCCGCGATGGACTCCACGGGCGCCGGCTACGCCGAGACCCTGGACGAGGCCAGCCGCCTCGGCTACGCGGAGGCGGACCCGACGGCGGACGTGGACGGCTACGACGCCGCGTCCAAGGCGGCCATCCTCGCCTCGCTGGCGTTCCACACCCGCGTCACCGCGTCCGACGTGCACCGCGAGGGCATCTCGAACGTGTCAGCTTCGGACATCGCGGCGGCGAAGGCGCTGGGCCGCACGGTGAAGCTGCTCTCGATCTGCGAGCGCGTCGAGGGCGAGGACGGCACGGAGTCGGTCTCCGCCCGCGTGCACCCGGTGATGCTCCCGCGCACCCACCCGCTGGCGAACGTCGGTGGCGCGTTCAACGCCGTGTTCGTCGAGGCGGACGCGGCGGGCAGCCTGATGTTCTACGGTCAGGGCGCCGGTGGCGCGCCGACGGCCAGCGCGGTGCTCGGCGACCTGGTCGCGGTGGCCCGCAACCGGGTGGTCGGCGGCCGCGGCCCGCGCGAGTCGGCGCACGCCCAGCTGCCGGTGCGGCCGATGGGCCAGACCCCGACCCGCTACCACGTCAGCCTCGACGTGGCCGACAAGCCGGGTGTGCTCGCGCAGGTCGCGCAGGTGTTCGCGGCCCACGAGGTGAGCATCGCCGCGGTCCGGCAGCGTGACCGGCACGACACGGCCAGCCTCGTCATCGTGACGCACCTCGCACCGGACGCGGCGCTCGAGGCCACCGTCGAGGCCATCGGGAAAATGGACGTCGTCAACGAGGTCGTGAGCGTGATGCGGGTGGAAGGCGAGGATTCATGACTGCGAAGGCCGGCTGGCCCGGGATCATCGAGGCGTACGCCGACCGGGTACCGGTTCCGGCCGGGGCGGAGGTCATCACCCTCGGCGAGGGCAACACGCCGCTGATGCCAGCCCCGCACCTGTCCGAGCTGACCGGCTCGACCGTCTACCTCAAGGTCGAGGGCGCCAACCCGACCGGGTCGTTCAAGGACCGCGGCATGACCGTGGCGATCACCCACGCGAAGGCCAGCGGCCTGCAGGCGGTCATCTGCGCCTCGACCGGCAACACGTCGGCCTCGGCCGCGGCCTACGCCGCGCGCGCCGGACTGACCTGCGCGGTGCTCATCCCGCAGGGCAAGATCGCGATGGGCAAGCTCGCGCAGGCGATCCTGCACGGCGCGCGGATCCTGCAGATCGACGGCAACTTCGACGACTGCCTCGAACTCGCCCGCAAGACCGCGATCGACCACCCGGTCACGCTGGTCAACTCGGTCAACCCGGTGCGCCTGATCGGCCAGAAGACCGCGGCGTGGGAGATCTGCGACGTCCTCGGCCAGGCGCCGGACATCCACTGCCTGCCGGTCGGCAACGCGGGCAACATCACTGCCTACTGGGCCGGGTACTCCGAGTACGCCGCGGACGGTGTGGTGAAGAACACCCCGCGCATGTTCGGGTTCCAGGCGGCCGGCGCGGCCCCGCTGGTCAAGGGTGAGCCGGTCGCCGAGCCGGAGACGATCGCGACCGCGATCCGCGTCGGCAGCCCGGCCTCCTGGGAGGGCGCGGTAAAGGCGAAGAACGCCTCCGGCGGCCTGTTCGAGGCGGTCACCGACGAGAAGATCCTCGCCGCGTACCGCCTGCTGGCCAGCAAGGAGGGCGTGTTCGTGGAGCCGGCGTCGGCGACCAGCGTCGCGGGCCTGCTCGCCACCGCAGCCGACGGGCGCCTGCCCAAGGGCTCGACGGTCGTGTGCACCGTCACCGGACACGGCCTCAAGGACCCGGGCACCGCGCTGGAGGGCAACGTCGAGGTCGAGCCGCTGGCGGTGGACCCGCGGGCCGTGGCCGCCGCGCTGGAGCTGACGTGACCGCTCTGAAGGTGACTGTCCCGGCGTCGAGCGCGAATCTCGGCCCGGGCTTCGACGCGCTCGGGCTGGCGCTCGCGCTGCACGACGTCGTCGAGGTGCAGGTCACCGACGCCGGTCTCAAGGTCGAGGTGTTCGACGCGGGAGCCGGCGGGGTCGAGGACGTGCCCACCGACGAGACGCACCTGGTGGTGCGGGCGCTGCGGCGCGCGTGCGAGCACCTCGGCGTCACGCCGCCGGGGCTGCACCTGCGGTGCTTCAACAAGATCCCGCACGCGCGGGGGCTCGGTTCGTCGGCCGCGGCGGTGGTCTCCGGGATCGCCGCCGGGTACGCCCTCGCGGAGCGGCCGCTGGACGGCGACGCGGTCCAGCTGGCCGCCGAGTTCGAGGGGCACGCGGACAACGCCGCGGCGAGCCTGCTGGGCGGGTTCGTCCTGGCGTGGTGTGAGAAGGGCCGCTTTCACGCGGAACGGCTGACGCCGCACCCGTCGATCCGCCCGGTGGTGGCGGTGCCCTCGGTGAAGTCGTCCACCGAGGCGACGCGCGGGCTGCTGCCGGAGAAGGTGCCGCACTCCGACGCCGCGTTCTCGGCGGGCCGCGCGGCGCTCGCCGTGCACGCGCTGACCAGCGATCCGTCGCTGCTGCTGCCCGCGACCGAAGACCGCCTGCACCAGGACTACCGCGCCCCCGCCTACCCGGCGACCGGGCGCCTGGTGCACGACCTGCGTGCCGCCGGGGTCGCGGCGACGGTGTCCGGCGCGGGTCCGACCGTGCTGGCACTCACGGTCGACGGAATAATTCCGGCGCCGGTGGACGTTGCAGGATTCGAAGTCATCGAGCTGCCGGTCGACCAGACCGGGGTTCAGGTCACGAGCCGGTAGATTCCGTGCGGAGATTCGCGGCACGCCGGGGGGTGGTTGTTGCACCTCGTGCCCGGTCGGTCTACCCTCGGGGGCGTTCGATCACCGCGCGCAATCCGCACCCGGTGTCGGTCCCGGGGGTTTCGTCCCGGATCGCATTCTCTCGTTGAGTCGATAATTCCGCATAGCTGGTGCAGGGATTGACCTAGGCGGGTTTCCGGTAGCCACGGTGACACGAATTCGGCGCGTTCCACCTGGAGCACGCGAGAACCCCGTGTGGCGGCTCCGCCGCTGTGACCTGCGTGTCCCGGCCGGGGAAGCCACACCGGGCAGGAGCAGACCGCCTCGCGATCGGACGCGGGCGGTAGTCCGCTGATCCACCTGGAGGCGTGGATCGGTCAGGAAGGACATGTGTGAGCAACACCGATCTTTTGAGCGGCGACGTGGCGACCGCCGCGACGAACGCTGAGCCAGGGGAGAGCAACGGCACGGCCGCGCCGAAGCGCCGCAGCGGTGGCCTGTCCGGCATGGTGATCGCCGACCTGCGGGAACTCGCCACCCAGCTGGGCATCGGCGACACCAAGGGGATGCGCAAGGGCGATCTGATCGCCGCGATCCGCGAGCGCCAGGGCAAGGCCCCGCGCAAGCGCGCCGCCGACGAGACCCTGCCCCTCGACGGCATCGCCGCGAAGGTGGAGGCTCCGGCGCCCGCCAAGACCGCCGAGAAGGCGCCCCGGCAGGCCGCGGCCCCGGCCGACAACCCCGCCCCGGTGGTGGAGAAGGCCGAGAAGCCGGCCCAGGCCGAGAAGCCCGTGAACGGCGCCGACGCGCCCCAGCAGGGTGAGGACGCCCCCCGCCGCGAGGGCGGCGCCCGCCGTCGCCGCGGCGCGAACCGCGCCGCGGGCAGCCCGGACAACCGCGGTGGCGGTGACCAGCGCGGTGGGGACCAGCGCGACCAGCGCGGCGGCGACCAGCGCGAGCAGCGCGGTGGCGACCAGGCCCAGCAGGGCGGTGGCGACCAGCGCAAGCAGAACAACCGCGACTCCGGCTCCGGTGGCGGCCAGTCCAAGCAGAACGCGGGCGGCGGCCAGAACTCCGGTGGCGGCCAGAACAACGCGGACGACGACGAGGGCGGCCGTCGCGGCCGCCGGTTCCGGGACCGCCGCCGTCGCGGTGGCAACCGCGGCGAGGGCGGCACGGACACCGAGATCCGCGAGGACGACGTCCTGCTGCCGGTCGCCGGCATCCTCGACGTCCTGGACAACTACGCGTTCGTGCGCACCTCGGGCTACCTGCCGGGGCCGAACGACGTGTATGTGTCGCTGTCGCTGGTCCGCAAGCACGGCCTGCGCCGCGGTGACGCGATCACCGGTGTCGTCAAGCAGCCGCGCGAGGGCGAGCAGCAGCGCCAGAAGTTCAACCCGCTGGTGCGCGTCGACAGCGTCAACGGCCTGGACCCGGACGAGGCCAAGCGCCGCCCCGAGTTCACCAAGCTGACGCCGCTCTACCCGAACGAGCGGTTGCGCCTGGAGACCGAGCCGCACAAGCTGACCACCCGCGTGATCGACCTGGTCATGCCGGTCGGCAAGGGGCAGCGTGCCCTGATCGTGTCGCCGCCGAAGGCGGGCAAGACCACGATCATGCAGGACATCGCGAACGCGATCACCACGAACAACCCCGAGTGCCACCTGATGGTCGTCCTCGTCGACGAGCGTCCGGAGGAGGTCACCGACATGCAGCGGTCGGTGAAGGGTGAGGTCATCGCCTCGACCTTCGACCGCCCGCCGTCAGACCACACCTCGGTCGCCGAGCTGTCCATCGAGCGGGCCAAGCGCCTCGTGGAGATGGGCATGGACGTGGTGGTCCTGCTCGACTCGATCACCCGCCTCGGCCGCGCCTACAACCTGGCGGCCCCGGCGTCCGGCCGGATCCTCTCCGGTGGTGTCGACTCGACCGCGCTGTTCCCGCCGAAGCGCTTCCTCGGCGCGGCGCGCAACATCGAGAACGGCGGCTCGCTGACGATCTTCGCCACGGCGATGGTCGAGACCGGGTCGACCGGTGACACGGTGATCTTCGAGGAGTTCAAGGGCACCGGCAACGCCGAGCTCAAGCTCGACCGCAAGATCGCCGAGCGGCGCGTCTTCCCGGCGGTGGACGTCAACCCGTCCGGCACCCGCAAGGAGGAGCTGCTGCTCTCGCCGGACGAGCTGGCGGTCACGCACAAGCTGCACCGGGTCCTGCACGCGCTGGACTCGCAGCAGGCCATCGACCTGCTGCTGTCCCGCCTGCGCAAGACGAAGACCAACATCGAGTTCCTGATGCAGGTCAGCAAGACGGCGCTGGCGTCCGACGACGACTGAGAGTCGTAGCAAGCGAAAAACGGCCACCCTCCCCCAGGAAGGGTGGCCGTTTTCGTTGCGGTTCCTACTGGTGGGGGACGGCCGCCGGGGTCCAGCCGCGGTAGTTGCTGTAGTAGCTGTAGCCGCCCTGGGCCTTGGTGACGTGCCCGATCTTGCCGCCGACGCTGGTCGCGTAGAACCCGCCGGCGCCGTCGGAGATGCCGACGTGGCCGTAGTTGCTGATGTTCCAGTACACGAACGCGCCCAGTGGCGGGTTCCGGTCACCGGCGTGCTTGGGGCTGGCGCCGAACCAGTGCGCGTTGGCCGAGGCCCACACCCCGGTGGTGCCGTAGGCGTTCTCCACGGCCTTCTCGCACAGGCCCTGGTAGGCGGTGCTGCCGATGCGGGCCTTGAACCACGCGACGGCGCCCGCCGGCGTGCCGTCCCCGGCGGCGAGGATGGAGACGTCGCTGTTCGGGGCGACGGTGGCGAGAGTGGCGGCCTGGCTCGTGGCCGGCACGAGGGCGAGTGCCGTGGCGGCGAGCGCGGCGACGGCGGCGGACTTGGCGGTGCGCGAAAGTGACATCGGCTCCTCCTCACCCGGCGGGTCCGGGTCTCGGCCACGAGCCTCGCGTGCGCCCGTACAAAACCCGTACACGTCCCGTACCCGGAATATGCGTCGCCCGGGGGGCGTTGACCTGCATGTCAGCGCGTCTGGCAGAATCAATCCGCTAACGTCCGGCTCCGGTTCACCCCACGTGTCGCAGAACGCCGCGGGGACCCGGCGGCCACCGAGAGAGGACTCCATGAAGAGCGGTATCCACCCCGAGTACGTGCCCACCACCGTCACCTGTGGTTGCGGCAACACCTTCACGACCCGCAGCACCAAGACCTCCGGCGCCATCACGGTCGAAATCTGCTCGAACTGCCACCCCTTCTACACCGGCAAGCAGAAGATCATGGACACCGGTGGCCGGGTCGCGCGCTTCGAGGCGCGCTACGGCAAGCGGGCCGGCAAGAAGGCCGACGCCAAGTAGCTCCACCGCCGGCGCCCACTCCCGACCATCGGGGGTGGGCGCCGCTTTTGTGTCCTGAGGCCATCAAGAGGAAGGTTCGGTCGTGGATTCGTCTTCCCTGCACGGGCTGCTCGCCGAGTACGCCGATCTGGAAAAGCAGCTGGCGGACCCGGCCGTGCACGCCGACCAGGGCCGGGCGCGCAAGCTCGGCCGCCGCTACGCCGAGCTGAGCCCGATCGTCAAGGTCATCAACGAGCTGGACCAGGCGCGGGACGACCTGGGCACCGCGCGTGAGCTGGCCGACGAGGACGCGGGCTTCGCGGCCGAGGCCGAGGAGATCGCGGCGCGCATCCCGCAGCTGGAGTCCCGGCTGACGGAGCTGCTGCTGCCGCGCGACCCGTACGACGGCTCGGACGTCCTGATGGAGATCAAGTCCGGCGAGGGCGGCGAGGAGTCGGCCCTGTTCGCCGGCGACCTGCTGCGCATGTACCTGCGCTACGCCGAGCGGCACGGCTGGAAGGCCGAGGTGCTCGACGCGGTGCACTCCGACCTCGGCGGCTACAAGGACGTCACGGTCGCGGTGAAGAGCAAGGGCACCGACGCGGACGGCGTGTGGGCGCGGCTGAAGTTCGAGGGCGGCGTGCACCGCGTGCAGCGCGTGCCTGCGACCGAGTCGCAGGGCCGCATCCACACCTCCGCCGCGGGCGTCCTGATCTACCCGGAGCCGGAGGAGGTCGAGGTCGAGATCGACCCGAACGACCTGCGGATCGACGTGTTCCGGTCGTCCGGCCCCGGCGGGCAGAGCGTCAACACCACCGACTCGGCCGTGCGCGTGACGCACCTGCCCACCGGGATCGTGGTGTCCTGCCAGAACGAGAAGTCGCAGATCCAGAACCGGGCCCGCGCCATCCAGGTGCTGCAGGCGCGGCTGCAGGCGATGGCGGAGGAAGAGGCCGCCGCCAAGGCCGCCGACGCGCGGAAGTCGCAGGTCCGGACGGTCGACCGCTCCGAGCGGGTGCGCACCTACAACTTCCCGGAGAACCGCATCTCGGACCACCGGGTGAACTACAAGGCGTACAACCTGGACCAGGTCCTGGACGGCGACCTGGACGCCGTGCTCGACGCCCTGGCCGCCGCCGACCGCGAGGAGCGCCTGGCCACCGCGGGCCAGTGACGCCTACCGGTCCAGGAAGTCCCTGATCCGGGCGAGCCACTCGTCGCGGGCCTCGGCCTGCATCGAGTGGCCGCTCGCGATCTCCACGAACTCCGCGCCCGGGATCCCGTCGGCCAGCTCGCGCTGCACGCCGATCGGCACCAGCACGTCCTGCCGCGTGCCGATGACCAGCGCCGGCACGGTGATCCGGCCCAGCTCCGCGCGGGTGTCCACCGAGGCCACCAGGTCCACGTGCTCCGGCGCGCCCTCGGGAACGGCCAGACCGGCCAGCGCGCCCTCGAGTTCCTGCGGCGACAGCGCGTTCAGGTACCCGAAGCCAACGCCCGCGAAAGTCAGGTACTTCGCCAGCAGCTCCTTGTTCCCGAGGTCCAGCAGCTCCCGCCACACGTCGACGGCGAGCCGCATCTGGTTCGTCGGGTGGGCGAATCCGGCGGTCAGCACGAGGCCGGTCACCCGCTCCGGGTGCCGCGTGGCCGCGCGCACCGCGACCGCCGTTCCGAGCGAGTAGCCGAGGATCGTGAAGCGCTCCACCCCGGCGGACACGGCGGTCGCCACCAGGGAGTCGGCCAGCCCGTCCAGGGTCAGCGGCTCGTCGCTGCGTGGTGTCGCCCCGCTGCCGGGGTAGTCCGGGCCGACCACGGTGTGCGTGCGGGCGAGGTCGTCCAGGATCGGGCCGAAGTTCGCCTCGATGCCGCCGCCACCGCCGTGGGCGAGCAGCAGGCCGGGGCCGGATCCGCGGACGACGTGCGAGAAATGTTCGGTCATGCGGCGACGTTAGGAACTGACACCGGTGTGAAGGTCAACTTTCGAGTGAGCGAGGTCGCATGCGGATCGGGGAGCTGTCCGCCCGGACCGGGGTCAGCCAGCGGTTGCTGCGGTACTACGAGGAGCAGGGGCTCCTGGTGCCGCGCCGGGACGCCAACGGTTACCGGGTCTACGACGACGACGCCGTGGTCACGGTCCGGCAGATCCGCGCGCTGCTGGCGGCCGGGCTGTCGACGTGCGTGATCGCGAAACTGCTGCCGTGCGCGCGAGGGGAGAAGCCGGACCTGGAGCTGTGCCCGGAGGTGGTGCGCACGCTGCGTGAGCAGCTCGACGCACTGGACGAGCGCATCGACGGTCTCCGCCAGACGCGCGGGACGCTCGCGGCATACGTCCCCGCGAGCGGATGACCGCTGTGGAAAAGTTGGGCGCGTGAAGCGGCAACCGTTGCGACTGGCGATCCTCGAGGCGATGCGCATCCTGGAGGAGGCGGGGGTGGCGTCTCCGCGCGCCGACGCCGAACTCATCGCCGCGCACGTGCTCGGCGTCGACCGCGGTCGCCTGCCGCTCGTGCCCCTCGTCGACCCGCCCGTGGTCGAGGCGATCGGCAAGCTGGTGGCGCAGCGCGCCAAGCGGGTGCCGCTGCAGCACCTGACCGGGTGGGCCGGGTTCGCCGGCATCACGCTGGACGTCGGGCCCGGTGTCTTCATCCCGCGGCCAGAGACGGAACTGCTGGTCGAGTGGGGGTTGCGGCTCATCCACGGCCGCGAGTACCCGGTGGTGGTCGACCTGTGCACCGGTTCGGGCGCGCTGGCGCTGGCGATCGCGCACGAGCGGCCGGACGCGGTGGTCTACGCCGTGGACATCGACCCGAACGCGCTCGCGTGGGCGCGGCACAACGCGGACAAGCAGGCCGCGGCGGGGGACACGCCGATCCGCCTGTACTCCGGCGACGTCGGGGACAGCACGATCTTCGCCGAGCTGGACGGACTGGTGGACCTGGTGGTGTGCAACCCGCCGTACGTCCCGCCGGGCGGCGATCTGCCGCCTGAGGTGGTCGACTTCGACCCGCCGCAGGCGGTCTTCGCCCCCGACGGCGGCCTCGCGGTGGTCCGGCAGGCCGTGGCGACCGCCTGCCGGCTCCTCAAGCGCGGCGGCGGAGTGGCCATCGAACACGACGACACGCACGGTTCGGCCGCTCCGGCGCTGGTCGCGTCCCGCAAGGTGCTGACGGACGTCCAGGACCACCGCGACCTCGCCGGACGCCCCCGTTTCGTCACCGCCCTCCGCGGCTGACCCCCGCTGCCACCGCTCACCACCCCACCCGCACCGCCACCCCAGCCACGCTCGCCTGCAGCGGCGAACACGCCACCCGGAGGGGCCAACACGTGCGTGACGGCGTGTTGCCCGCTGTGGCGGTGAAGTCGGCCGGTCGCGGGGGCGTGCCGCGCGGGCGGTGCGGTGAGCGCCACCCGCAACCAAGCCGTTACCCGACCGGGAATAGTCTTCACCCCATGAGCGCGGTGTACGACTGCAGCCGTCCGGAAACGCGGGCCGAGGGGCTGGCCGCGGCGGCGAGCGCGGTCCGTTCGGGGCGGCTGGTCGTGCTGCCCACGGACACGGTCTACGGCATCGGGGCGGACGCCTTCGACTCCGCCGCCGTGCGTGCGCTGCTCCGGGCGAAGAACCGCGGCCCGGACCTGCCCGTCGGCGTGCTCGTCGGCTCCTGGTCCACAGTGGACGGTCTGGTGCTCGGCGTTCCGCCGCAGGCACGTGCCCTCATCGAGGCCTTCTGGCCCGGCGATCTGTCCATTGTGCTCCCACACGCGCCGAGCCTGCGCTGGGACCTGGGCACCACCCGCGGCACCGTGATGCTCCGGATGCCGCTGCACCCGGTCGCGCTGGAGCTGCTCCGCGACGTCGGCCCGATGGCCGTCTCCAGCGCCAACGTCGCCGGGCGGTCTCCGGCGTCCAGCGCGGAGGAGGCGCGGGAGCAGCTCGGCGAGTCGGTCTCGGTCTACCTCGACGGCGGGCCCAGTGGGCAGCCGGTGCCCTCGTCGATCGTCGACCTGACCGGCGACGAGCCCGTGCTGCTGCGGGCGGGCGCGGTGAGCGCGGAAGCGGTGAGCGAGGTGCTCGGCGCACCGGTGAAGACCGCGGCCTGATGACCCCCGTAACCACCGCAGGCCTCCCGATCCGGGAGTACATCCTCGTCGGCCTCATCGCCGCGACCCTGACGTTCCTGCTCACCGGCGTCATCCGGCGCCTGGCGATCCGCCTCGGCGCCATCGCCAACCCGCGCGCCCGCGACGTGCACGTCATCCCGATCCCGCGCATGGGCGGCGTCGGCATGTACCTGGGCGTCGTCGGTGGCATGGCGATGGCCCACCAGCTGCCGGTGCTGCGCCGCGCGTTCGACTTCTCCCTCGACCCGGTCGGCGTGCTGATCGGCGGCGGCGTCATCGTGCTGATCGGCGCGCTGGACGACCGCTTCGAGATCGACGCCTGGACCAAGCTCGCAGGCCAGGTGATGTGCGCGGGCATCCTGGTCATCTTCGGCGTGCAGTGGAACGTCTTCTGGGTGCCGTGGGGCGGCAACGGCGACGCGCTCGGCTCGGTGGTCACCCTGGACAACAACCAGGGCGGGCTGCTGATGGTGCTGCTCGTGGTGCTGCTGGTGAACGCGCTGAACTTCGTCGACGGGCTGGACGGCCTCGCCGCCGGGCTCGGGTTCATCGCCGCGGCCGCGACCTGCGCGTTCTCGCTCGGCCTGCTCAACTCCCAGGGCGGCGACGTCGGCGTCTACCCGCCGGCGCTGATCGCCGCCACGCTGGCCGGCGCGTGCCTCGGCTTCCTGCCGCACAACTTCCAGCCCGCGAAGATCTTCATGGGCGACTCCGGTTCGATGATGATCGGCCTGATGCTGGCCGGCGCCACCACCTCGGCCTCCGGCAAGATCAACTACACCCGGTTCGGCGGCTCGGACGCGCTGGCGCTGCTGTCCCCGCTGCTGGTCGTCGTCGCGGTGCTGTTCCTGCCGGTCCTGGACCTGCTGATGGCGGTCGTCCGGCGCACGCGGCGCGGCGAGAGCCCGTTCGCGGCCGACAAGATGCACCTGCACCACCGCCTGCTGGAGATCGGCCACTCGCAGCGCCGCGCGGTGCTGCTGATCTACCTGTGGGCGGGCCTGCTCGGCTTCGGCGCGGTCTCGGTGACGCTGTTCGACACGACGGCGGTACTCTGGATCGTCGGCGCGGGACTCGTCCTCGCCGCGATCGTGTCCGTCATTCCGCGCCTGAGGTCGCGGAACCAGGGAGTGTCATGACCGACAACACCGAGAACCCGCACGCGCAGTCGGTGCTCAAGCTGGCCGACGCGATGCTGCGCTTCGCGCTGTGGCCGGGGCTGGCCACGGTCGTGATCGGCGTGGTCGTGTCGACGATCCTGTCCGGCGTGCCGGGCCTGCTGGGCTCGCTGGTCGGCGGCGCGATCGCGTTCGCGTCGTCCCTGGTCACGCTGTTCATGATGCGCAAGTCGGCCGCGCTGGACCCGTTCATGGTGATGGCGGTGGCGATCGGCGGCTACATCCTCAAGGTGCTGGTGCTGTTCGGCGTCATGACCGCCCTCAAGGGCGTCGACGCGTTCAACCGCTACGCGCTGGCGTTCACCACGCTGGCGGTGATCCTGGTCTGGGCGGCGGCGGAGTTCCTGGCCTTCCGCAAGACCAAGATCCCGACGATCATCCCGAGCTGACTTCCGCAGGTCAGCGCCGGATTCCGGCGGTACTCCGACGGGTGGGAACCCATTAAGGAGTACGCCCGTACGGTGTCGATTTACCGGCTGGTATCGTCCGCACTGTGGAGGTGGGGCCTTCGGGCCGCGCTCCCGATGCGGAACCCGACCGGCAACGTGGCGATCGAGACGGATGGCCCCTGAGCTGGCTCGGCCGATTCTGCCGTCGGAGATCGTAGTGCCGAAACCCCCAGGTGGCTGAAAGTACACGCGTTGTTCACTGAGGGGATCCGCCTCCAAGCACCCGAAACGTATCGGGTACGTTAAGTCCAGATCGTGACGATTCCCCCGGCGGAGTGAACGCCGGCCGGGAGAACCGGAAGGAGCCCAGTTGGGCGCGCTGGTATTGGCCGAGGGCGAAACGTTCGCGCCCCCGGGTGCCGGAGACTTCGACCTGCCGCCGATCTTCCTCGGCGTCACCAAGCCGATGATCCTGGTCGTGCTGTCGGTGATCATCATCGCGGCCTTCTTCCTGCTGACCTCGCGCAAGCTGAAGGTCGTGCCGGGCAAGGCGCAGTTCGCCGCCGAGTACGTCTACGACTTCGCGCGCAACGGCATCGCGCGTGAGCAGATCGGGTCGAAGGACTTCAAGCCGTTCATCCCGCTGGTGCTGACGCTGTTCAGCTTCGTGCTGATCAACAACCTGTTCGGGATCATCCCGATCTTCCAGTTCCCGACGTTCTCGCACATCGGTTTCCCGATCGCGCTGTCGCTGCTGGTGGTCTACCCGGTGTACCACTACGTCGGGTTCAAGCGGCACGGCTTCGTGGGCTACCTCAAGCACGCGACCGTCCCGCCGGGCGCGCCAGGCCCGATTTACATCCTGCTGACGCCGATCGAGTTCCTGCAGAAGTTCGTCCTCAACCCGCTCACCCTGGCGGTCCGGGTGTTCGCCGCGATGTTCGCAGGCCACCTGATCCTGCTGGTGTTCACGCTCGCGGGCGAGTTCCTGCTGCTCCACGCGGGCGGGGTCTTCAAGCCCATCTCGCTGGTCTCGTGGGCGTTCGCCATCCTGATGACCTTCGTGGAAGCGCTGATCCAGGTGATCCAGGCGTATGTGTTCGCCGTGCTGTCGGCGAACTACATCGGCGCCGCGCTCGCCGAAGACCACTAGAAGAAAACGAACCGAAAAGCCCCCGATCCGCGTGGTAGCGGACCGAGTGAAAGGGAAACGCAAGTGAGCAACATCGTTCTTGCCCAGGCCGCCGAGACCGCTGTCAACCTCAACCCGGGTCTCGCCGCCATCGGCTACGGTCTGGGCGCGATCGGCCCGGGCATCGGTGTGGGTCTGATCTGGGCCGCCGTCATCAACGGCACCGCCCGTCAGCCGGAGGCCCAGGGCAAGCTCATGGGTATCGCCTGGACCACCTTCGTGCTTACCGAGGTGCTCGCCCTGATCGGTCTGGTCGTCTACTTCATCGCCTCCGCCGCCTGAGTTAACCGCTCACCGCTGAAGGAGTCGTTGTGGTGAAGACCCAGATCGTGCTGGCCGCGGAAGAGGCGCCGAACCCGGTGCTGCCGCATCTCAGCGAGATCATCCTCGGCCTGGTGGCCTTCCTGATCCTGCTGTGGCTGCTCAAGAAGTTCGCTGTGCCGCGCTTCGAGAAGATGTACGAAGAGCGCACGGCGGCCATCGAGGGTGGCATCGCCAAGGCGGAGAAGGCACAGGCCGAAGCCGAAGAGGCGCTCGCGAAGTACCAGGCACAGCTCAAGGACGCCTACTCCGAGGCCGCCAAGATCCGTGACGACGCTCGCCTCGAGGCGGAGCGGATCAAGGAGGAGCTGCGGGCCGAGGCCCAGGACGAGGCCGCCCGGATCATCGCCCAGGGCCACGCCGCGCTGCAGGCCCAGAAGGCACAGATCGTCACGGAGCTGCGCAACGAGCTGGGCCGCAACTCGATCGAGCTGGCGAGCCGGATCGTCGGGGAGCACCTCGAGGACGAGGTCCGTCGCCGTGGCACGGTCGACCGGTTCCTCGCCGAGCTCGGCAGCAGCGCCGGTAACGGAGCAGGAAAGTAGTCCAGATGACGCTGACGCTGCACGCCGCGAGCCGCGAAGCGCTCGCCTCCGCCGAGACCCGGCTCGCCGAGGTCAGCGGCGAGGCCGGCGCGGACTCGGCCGCCCTCGGCAACGAGCTGCTGGCCGTGGTCGACCTGCTCGGCAGGGAGATCGGGCTGCGCCGCGCGGTCGCCGACGCCTCGTCCGACCCGGAGGCCCGCACCCGGCTGGTCCGCGCGCTGCTGACCGGCAAGGTGTCCGAGCAGGCCCTGCGCGTGCTCGACGCCGTGGTCGCGGCCCGCTGGTCCAGCCCGCGGGAACTGGTCGACGGGGTCGAGTCGCTCGGCCGCAACGCGCTGCTCACCAGCGCGGAGAAGGCCGGGAAGCTCGACGCCGTCGAGGACCAGTTGTTCCGGATCGCCCGTATCGTGGTGAGCAACCCGGAGCTGGAGCAGACGCTGTCCGACCAGACGGCACCCGGTGACGCGAAGCGCAGGCTGGTGCGCGAGCTGCTGCAGAGCAAGGTGGACGACATCACCCTTGCCCTGGTGGAGCAGGTCGTGGGCCGGTCGGCGGGCCGCAGCGTCGGGTTCAACCTGGACCAGCTGGTCAAGCTGGCCGCGCAGCGCCGCGAGCGCTCGGTCGCGTACGTCACGAGCGCGAGCGAGCTGTCCGCGGAGCAGCGGGAGCGGCTGGCCGAGCAGCTGCGCCGGATCTACGGGCGTCCGATCGGGCTGCACGTCGAGGTCGACGCCCGCCTCGGTGGCGGGCTCGTCGTCCGGGTGGGCGACGAGGTCATCGACGGCAGCACCGCCGGCCGGATCGCCGAGCTGCGCAGGCAGCTGGCCTGACACCACACAAGACTTTGCACACCTGCAGGAACGAGAGAGCGGGAACGACATGGCGGAGCTGACGATCTCCTCGGACGAGATCCGTAGCGCGATCGAGAACTACGTCTCGAGTTACTCACCCGAAGTCAACCGGGAAGAGGTCGGCGTCGTCGTGGACACCGGCGACGGCGTTGCCCACGTCGAGGGTCTGCCCTCGACCATGGCCAACGAGCTGCTGGAGTTCCCCGGCGGGATCCTCGGCGTGGCCCAGAACCTGGAGCCGCGCCAGATCGGTGTCGTCATCCTCGGCAACTACGAGAAGATCGAAGAGGGTCAGGAGGTCAAGCGGACCGGCCAGATCCTCTCGATCCCGGTCGGCGAGGGCTTCCTGGGCCGCGTCATCGACCCGCTCGGCAAGCCGATCGACGGGCTCGGCGACATCGTTGCCGAGGACCGCCGCGCGCTCGAGCTGCAGGCCGCCTCGGTCGTGCAGCGCCAGCCGGTGTCCGAGCCGCTGCAGACCGGCATCACCGCGATCGACGCGATGACCCCGATCGGCCGCGGCCAGCGCCAGCTGATCATCGGTGACCGCAAGACCGGCAAGACCGCGGTCTGCGTCGACACGATCATCAACCAGAAGGCCAACTGGGCGACCGGCGACCCGAGCAAGCAGGTCCGCTGCATCTACGTCGCGGTCGGCCAGAAGGGCTCCACCATCGCCGGTGTCCGCAAGTCCCTCGAGGACGCGGGAGCGCTGGAGTACACCACCATCGTCGCGGCCCCCGCGTCGGACTCCGCCGGCTTCAAGTGGCTGGCCCCCTACACCGGTTCGGCGCTGGGCCAGCACTGGATGTACCAGGGCAAGCACGTCCTGATCGTGTTCGACGACCTGAGCAAGCAGGCCGACGCCTACCGCGCCCTGTCGCTGCTGCTGCGCCGCCCGCCGGGCCGCGAGGCGTTCCCCGGCGACGTCTTCTACTTGCACTCCCGGCTGCTCGAGCGCTGCGCGAAGCTGTCGGACGAGCTGGGCGGCGGCTCGCTGACCGGTCTGCCGGTCATCGAGACCAAGGCCAACGACATCTCGGCCTACATCCCCACCAACGTCATCTCGATCACCGACGGGCAGTGCTTCTTCCAGTCCGACCTGTTCAACTCGGGCCAGCGTCCCGCGGTCGACGTGACCACCTCGGTTTCCCGAGTCGGTGGTGACGCGCAGATCAAGGCGATGAAGACGGTGTCCGGTTCGCTGCGGATCGACCTGTCCCAGTACCAGGAGCTGCAGGCGTTCGCCGCCTTCGCCTCCGACCTGGACCCGACCTCGCGCGCCCAGCTGGACCGCGGTGCCCGCCTGTACGAGGTGCTCAAGCAGCCGCAGTACTCGCCGGTCCCGGTCGAGCAGCAGGTCGTCACCGTGTTCCTCGGCACCAAGGGGCATTTCGACGACGTGCCGGTGGAGGACGTGGCTCGCTTCAACACCGAGCTGCTGGAGAACATCCGCCACAAGCACGACGACATCCTCGCCGAGATCCGCGACAAGGGTAAGTGGACCGACGAGCTCGCCGAGCGCGTCGCCGCCGCGGCCGCCGAGTTCAAGAAGGGCTTCACCACCTCCTCCGGTGAGCAGCTCGTGAACGAGGCCGAGGCCGAGGCGATGGACGCCGACAAGGTCGGGCAGGAGACCGTCAAGGTCAACAAGCCCGCCCCGACGAAGTGACCGGATAGCTGATGGCGCAACTTCGCGAGCTCCGGGCAAAGATCCGGGCGACGAAATCGATCGGCAAGATCACCAAGGCGATGGAACTGATCGCCACCTCGCGGATCGGCCGTGCCCAGGCGCGGGTCGAGGCTTCGCGCCCGTACGCCGAGGAGATCACCAAGGTGCTCTCCGCGCTGGCGGGCGGGGCCGCGAGCCTCGACGACCCGTTCCTCGTCGAGCGGCCCAACCCCAAGCGGGCGGCCGTGCTGGTGGTGACCAGTGACAAGGGCCTGTGCGGTGGTTACAACACCAACGTGCTGCGGGCCACCGAGGAGCTGCTCTCGCTGCTGCGCTCCGAGGGCAAGGAGCCGCAGGTCTACGTCATCGGCGGCAAGGGCCTGAACTACTACCGGTTCCGCAACCGCGAGGTCGTCGACAGCTGGACCGGCTTCTCGGACCAGCCGCACTACGAGAACGCCGCCGCCGCGGGCGAGACGCTGACCAAGGCGTTCCTCGCCGGCGCGGACGACGACGCGAACGGGCCGGGCGAGGACGGCATCCTCGGCGTGGACGAGGTGCACATCGTGTACACCCAGTTCAAGTCGATGCTGACCCAGACCCCGGTCGCCAAGCGGATGGCGCCCCTCGAGGTCGAGTACACCGAGGAGGGTGCCGAGCCCGCCGCTGGCGAGATCCTCCCGGCGTACGAGTTCGAGCCCAGCGCGGACCGGCTGCTGTCGGCCCTGCTGCCGAAGTACATCAACACGCGGATCTTTTCGGCTCTGCTCGAGTCGGCCGCTTCCGAGCTGGCCGCCCGGCGCACCGCCATGAAGTCGGCGTCGGACAACGCCAGCGAGCTGGTGGAGACCTACACCCGGCTGGCGAACCAGGCGCGGCAGGCCCAGATCACGCAGGAGATCAGCGAAATCGTCGGTGGGGCCGATGCGCTCGCCGCTGTAGGAAGTGATGAGTAGATGACCACCACTGAAACCCGGACCAAGGGCCGGATCGTCTCGGTGACCGGCCCGGTCGTCGACGTGGAGTTCCCGCGCGGCGCCGTGCCCGAGCTGTTCAACGCGCTGAAGGTCGAGGTCGAGTTCGAGCAGCTGCGCAAGACGATCACCCTCGAGGTCGCGCAGCACCTCGGCGACAACCTCGTTCGCACGATCTCGCTGGCCCCGCAGGACGGTCTCGTCCGCGGCGCCGAGGTGATCGACACCGGCGCCCCGATCTCGGTGCCGGTCGGCGACGAGGTCAAGGGCCACGTCTACAACGCGCTCGGCGACTGCCTCGACCAGCCGGGCTACGGCGCGGACCTGGAGCGCTGGAGCATCCACCGCAAGCCCCCGGCGTTCGACCAGCTCGAGGGCAAGACCGAGATGCTGGAGACCGGCCTCAAGGTCATCGACCTGCTCACCCCGTACGTGCAGGGTGGCAAGATCGGCCTGTTCGGCGGTGCCGGCGTGGGCAAGACGGTGCTGATCAAGGAGATGATCACCCGTGTCGCCCGGAACTTCGGTGGCACCTCGGTGTTCGCCGGTGTCGGCGAGCGCACCCGTGAGGGCACCGACCTGTTCCTGGAGATGAGCGAGGACGGCGTCATCAACGACACCGCGCTCGTCTTCGGCCAGATGGACGAGCCGCCGGGCACCCGTATGCGGGTCGCGCTGTCCGCGCTGACGATGGCGGAGTACTTCCGCGACGTCAAGAACCAGGACGTGCTGCTGTTCATCGACAACATCTTCCGGTTCACCCAGGCCGGTTCCGAGGTGTCGACCCTGCTGGGCCGCATGCCCTCGGCGGTGGGTTACCAGCCGACGCTGGCCGACGAGATGGGTGAGCTGCAGGAGCGGATCACCTCGACCAAGGGCCGTTCGATCACCTCGATGCAGGCGATCTACGTGCCGGCGGACGACTACACCGACCCGGCCCCGGCCACCACGTTCGCCCACCTGGACGCCACCACCGAGCTTTCCCGGTCGGTGTTCCAGAAGGGCATCTTCCCGGCCGTGGACCCGCTGGCCTCCACCTCGACGATCCTCGACCCGGCCATCGTCGGCGAGGACCACTACCGGGTGGCCTCCGAGGTCATCCGGATCCTGCAGAAGTACAAGGAGCTGCAGGACATCATCGCGATCCTCGGTATGGACGAGCTGTCCGAAGAGGACAAGCTGACCGTGCAGCGGGCCCGTCGGATCGAGCGGTTCCTGTCGCAGAACATGCTCGTCGCCGAGCAGTTCACCGGCCAGCCGGGCTCGACCGTGCCGCGCGCGGAGACCGTCGAGGCGTTCGACAAGATCAGCAAGGGTGAGTTCGACCACTACCCGGAGCAGGCGTTCCTGGGCATCGGTGGCCTCGAGGACCTCGAGAAGAAGTACAAGGAACTCACCGGCAAGTGATGTCGGGACGACGGCGGGGCGGGTGTCCTTTATGGACTCTCACCCCGCCGTTGTCGTAACCGGTCGCGAACCTATTAGACTGCGCTCATCGGCGCGGGAACGAAGGAGAACCACGTGGCTGAGATGACCGTCGAGCTTGTCGCCGTCGAACGCCGTCTCTGGTCCGGTCAGGCGACGTTCGTGGTCGCGCAGACCACTGAGGGTGAGATCGGCCTGATGCCGGGGCACGAGCCGGTACTCGGTCAGCTCGTCGAGGGTGGCGTCGTCAAGGTGACGACCACGGACGGTGAGACCGTCCGCGCCGCGGTCCACGGTGGCTTCCTGTCCGTGACCGCCGAGCGGGTGAGCATCCTCGCCGAGTCGGCCGAGCTCGCCGACGAGATCGACGTCGAGGCCGCCCGGTCCGCGCTGAGCGGTGAGGACGAGGCCGAGCGGGCCAGAGCAACCGCCCGGCTCCGCGCGGCCGGTCAGTCGGTCTGACCCGGCGACGAGCAGGAGCCGGCCGTGGAAATCACCCTCGTTGTCCTGGTCGTCCTGCTCGGTCTTGCCGTCGTCGCGTTCTGGTACAGCTTTCGCTGGGGGCGGATGCGGCGGCAGGGCGGCGTGAGCGTCGCGTTGCGCTGGGACCCGGACAACGCCCGTGCGGGCTGGCACCTGGGTCTGGGGCGCTACGAGGGTGAGGTGTTCGCCTGGTACCGGGTGTGGAGCTTGCGCACCGGCCCGGACCGGGTGTTCGAACGTGAGACGTTGATGATCGCGGACCGCCGCGACCCGGTCGGCACCGAGGCGTACGCGGTGCCCTCGGACGCGACGGTCCTGCGCTGCGAGTCGGCCCTCCAGGAGCCCATCGAGATCGCGATGGGCCCGGACGCGCTGACCGGGTTCCTGTCCTGGCTGGAGTCCGCTCCGCCGGGCCGCCAGATCCCGCGCGCTTCTTGATCTAGCCCGGGGTGAACCGGCGCACCCATCGGCGTTGCCCCGGCGTTTCGACCGCGCGGGGGTGGTGGTGCTGCCGCGTCCAGGCGACGGCCTCAGCGGGGTCCACGCCGCTCAGAACGGCGAGGCAGGCGATGACCGTGCCGGTCCGCCCGACCCCACCCGCACAGGCGATCTCGACCGCTTCGCCGCCGCGTGCCCGCTCGTGCAGGGCGCGGATCTCCCGGACAGCGGCGTCCTCGTCGCGGGGCAGCCGGAAGTCCGGCCAGTCCAGCCAGGTGTGCGGCCACCCCAGATTGGCGTCGTGTTCGCGGCGCAGCCGCGCGGAGCCCAGGTAGAGGCCGAATCGGGGCGCCGGGCCGGTCGGCTGGGGGCGGCGCAGGCCGCGCCCGCGGACCCAGGAGCCGTCCGGCAGCCGGATGCTTCCCGGCAGGGGTGCGTTGTCGCTCATGGCACGAACCTAGATCGCCGTGCGGGCGGCGGACATGAGGATGACCGCAGGCTCGCCGCGGATCGGACCGGTCAGGCCTCTCCGCCGGGCTTCCAGAGCACGTCGCCGTCCGGGTTGGCCAGCCGGGCCAGGATGAAGAGCAGGTCGGAGAGCCGGTTGAGGTACTTCACGGCCAGCACGTTCGTGCGGTCCGCGTCCGCCTCCACCAGCGCCCACCCGGCCCGTTCGGCCCGCCGGCTCACCGTGCGTGCCTGGTGCAGGAACGCCGCGCCCGGGGTGCCGCCCGGCAGGATGAACGACGTCAGCTTCGGCAGGCGCTCGTTGAACTCGTCGCACCAGCCTTCGAGCCGCTCGATGTAGGCCTCGGTGATGCGCAGCGGCGGGAACTCCGGATCGGGCACCACCGGCGAGCACAGGTCGGCGCCGACGTCGAACAGGTCGTTCTGCACGCGGCGCAGCACCAGCGCGATCTCCTCGTCGAGACCGCCCATCGCGAGCGCCAGCCCGACCACCGAGTTCGTCTCGTCGACGTCGGCGTAGGCCGCCAGCCGCGGGTCGGTCTTCGGCACGCGCGAGCCGTCGCCGAGCGCGGTCGTGCCGTTGTCGCCGACCCTGGTGTACACGCGGTTGATCCGTACCGGCATACCGAGAACCTTACGACTGCTCGAACAACCGCATGGCCTCCGGCGCTTCGAAACACACCGCGGAATCGATTCGCGCCCGCAGGTCCCGCACCAGTGCCCGGCCGCCGCGCCAGTCGCCCGGCCGCACGGTGATCGCCCCGCCGTGCGTGCCGAACAGGTGCAGGATCGGCAGCTGCCCGTCGGTGTGCTCGATGCCGACCCCGGCGAGGTCGTCGAACCGCACGACGGCCGCCGGTGACGGGTTCGGCCCGAAGTACGTGGACAGGCCCTCGTCGCCGACCACGAGCCGGTAGCCGCGCGGCGCGGTCGAACCGACCAGCGCCCGCTTCATCTCCCGGCCGGGCGGCGCGGGCAGCGGGCTGCCCGGCAGTTCCGGCAGGTCCCGTGGCACGTGCCGCTCCGGCGCGCACAGCACCAGCCGTCCGGCCAGCTCGCGGGCCGCCGCCGCGACCGCGGCCGGGTCGAGCCCGGCCAGCACGCGCTGCTGGTGCTCGGCGGCCGACGGCCAGCCGGTCAGCTCGCTCATCGCCGCGTCGAACGCCCGGTAGACCGCGAAATCCCGCTCGGCGACCTCCTCGGCGAGCCCGGCCCGGTCGACGGCCAGTTCCTCCTCCGTCGGACCGCTGCGGCCCAGCTCGGCCAGCTCGGTGCGGATCGCGTCGACGACCCGGGCGGCCTGCTTGTCCGGCACGTCGGTGCCGAAGCCGAGGACGGCCCGGCGCGCGTCCACCATCTGGTGGTCGAAGGCGATGTCGTAGACGAGGCCCTCGAGGTGCCGCAGGCGGTCGGTGAGGCGGTGGATGAGGATGCCGGCCGCGCACGCGACCTCCGCGGTCCACTCGACCAGCGCGCAGCCCACGACGCCGTTGGGGATGCTCGTCTGCGCCGGGGTGGGCAGGTCGAACGGCTCGGCGGTCACCGGCTGCCGCGGCGGGCCCGGGGGCAGCGGGAGCTTCAGACCGGCCGGGGGAGGGCCGGACAGCACGAGCGCGGCGTTGCCGCGGTGGAACCAGCGCGCGCACCACTCGCGCGCCTGCTCGGGGCCGGCGTGAACGGCGGCCAGCTGGACGTTGCCGGTCAGGCCGAACGCCCGGTTGCCGAACCACAGCGCCGACGGCAGCCACGCGGTCACGCCCGGGCCGTCGTTGCCGCGCTCCTCGGCCAGCAGCACGCCGCGCTCCAGCCGCAGCGGCCCGGTGTCCAGGTCCGCCAGCGACTCGCACACGCGCCGCAGGTGCTCCGCCACGGTCTCCGGGCTGCTGGTGACGTCGAAACTGGTGTGCAGGACCTCGGTGGAGGCGTTGTTGTCGTAGCGGCTCGTGCGCACGCGCCGCATCGCCAGGTGCTCGACGAGGTGCGTGATCCCGGTCTGCAGGAACGACTCGTGGGCGAGCCCGACCCCGAACAGCAGGCTCGCGCTGAGCCTGCCCGGCTGGTCGGTCCAGAAGACCGGCACGCCGTCGATCTCGGCCCGGTGCACCTCGGGCAGGGACGGAGGCGCGGGCGGGGTCAACATTTCGCTCAAGGTTCCCCCAGTCGAGTGGGACGCACGGGCGCGTTATCGCCGCGAGGGAGCACAGTGTTTCACACGATAGTGCGAACTCGGTCGCCCTCTGTTATGTCCCGCCCCTCCGTTCGAGTGCCTGAACCGGAAGGCATGATGACGGCCATGAGCGAGCACTTCGACGTGCACGGTGGTGCGCGGCTGGTGGGCGAGGTCGAGGTCGTCGGAGCCAAGAACAGTGTTCTGAAGCTGATGGCGGCCGCACTCCTCGCCGAGGGCACCACCACCATCACCAACTGCCCGCAGATCCTGGACGTCCCGCTGATGGCGGACGTGCTGCGCAGCGTCGGGTGCGAGGTGGTCCTGGACGGCGACACCGCGAAGATCACGACCCCGTCCGAGCTGTCCCACCGGGCCGACTCGCCCGCGATGGGCAAGCTGCGTGCGTCCGTGTGCGTGCTCGGCCCGCTGGTCGGCCGTCTGAAGCAGGCCGTGGTCGCGTTGCCCGGCGGTGACGCGATCGGGTCCCGGCCGCTGGACATGCACCAGAACGGGCTGCGCGCGCTGGGCGCGACGAGCACCATCGAGCACGGGTGCGTCGTCGCCACCGCCGACCACCTCAAGGGCGCCCAGATCTGGCTGGACTTCCCGAGCGTGGGCGCGACCGAGAACATCCTGATGGCCGCGGTGCTGGCCGAGGGCACGACGGTGATCGACAACGCCGCGCGCGAGCCGGAGATCGTCGACATCTGCGTGATGCTGAACCAGATGGGCGCGAAGATCGAGGGCGCCGGGACGTCGACGCTGACCGTGCACGGCGTCACCGAGCTGCACCCCACCGAGCACCGCGTGATCGGCGACCGGATCGTGGGCGCGACGTGGGCCTTCGCGGCCGCGATGACCCGCGGTGACCTGACGGTGAAGGGCGTCAACCCGCACCACCTCGATCTGGTGCTGGAGAAGCTGCGGATGGCCGGCGCGGAGATCACGACGTTCGACGAGAGCGGTTTCCGGGTGGTGCAGCACGACCGGCCCAAGGCGGTCGACTTCGTGACGCTGCCCTACCCGGGGTTCGCCACGGACCTGCAGCCGTTCGCCGTCGCGTTGTCCGCGGTGTCCGAGGGCACCTCGATGATCACGGAGAACGTGTACGAGGCGCGGTTCCGGTTCATCGAGGAGATGGTGCGCCTGGGCGCCGACGCCCGCACGGACGGCCACCACGCGGTGGTCCGCGGGGTCGAGAAGCTGTCCTCCGCGCCGGTCTGGGCGTCCGACATCCGGGCGGGCGCGGGCCTGGTGCTGGCCGGCCTGTGCGCCGACGGGGTCACCGAGATCTGGGACGTGTTCCACATCGACCGCGGGTACCCGTACTTCGTGGAGAACCTGAACCGGCTGGGTGCGCGCGTGGAGCGGGTCGTCGGCGCGGCGGAGCGCTGCTGACCGCGCTGCCCGGATGGCTGGCGCTGCCGCCGGAAGGGCTGACACACGAGGAGCACCAGGCGCTGCCCGAGGAAGTGCGCGCCCGGCTCGAAATCGTCGACGGCGCTGTGGTGGTGCGGCCCGCGCCGCCGAGGGCGCACGAGCAGGTCGTGCGCAACCTCGTGTCCGTGCTGACCGCGGCTCGCCCCGTGGGCTACGAGGTCGACACCGGCGTCGGCCTCGTGCTCCGGGAAGTGCCGCTGCTCAACCGCAGGCCGGATCTGGTGGTGCACGACTCGCCGGACCGGGCGGCCCCGGCGCCGGAGCACTGCCTGCTGGTCGCCGAGGTGGTGTCCCGGGATTCGCTGGCCGCGGACCGCACGAGCAAGCCGGCCCACTACGCGGCCACGGGTGTCCCGCACTTCTGGCGGATCGAGAACCCGAACGACGACCCGCGGCTGATCCAGCTCTTCCGCTACCGCCTCGACCCCACCACTCGTGTCTACGCCTCTGCGGGTGTTGACACCGGCAAGGTCAGCCTCCACGACCCGTTCCCCGTCACGATCGACCTCGCCGCGCTGCTCTGACTCACTCCGCGGCCAGGCCGACGCCGAAGCCGATCAGCGCCGTGCCGGTCACCGCGTCCATCGCGCGGCGGACGCGTCGCCGGTTCAGCCAGCCCTTCGCCCAGCGGACCAGGAACAGCAGCGTCAGCTGCCACACCGTGCCGACCACCAGCACCGTGTACGCCAGCAGCAGCGCCTCGCCCGCGCCGGTCGTCGCCGGGTCCAGGAACTGCGGCAGCACCGACAGGTAGAACGCCATCACCTTCGGGTTGGTGATGTTCGACAGGAACCCCTCGCGGAACCGCCGCAGCCCGCTCGCCCGGCGCCGGTCCAGCTCGTCCAGCGCGTCGTAGTTCCCGCGCCACGCGCCGCGCAGCGCCTGGAACCCCAGCCAGCACAGGTAGGCGACCCCGGCCCACCGCACGGTCTCGAACAGCGGCCGCACCTGCACGATCAGCGTGCCCAGTCCGAGCCCGACCGCGGTGGCCTGCACCAGGTTGCCCAGCGCGATGCCGGAGCAGGTGAACAACCCGCCCCGCGCGCCGCCGGCCAGCGCGTTCTTCAGCACGACCATCGTGTCCGGACCCGGCACCACCGCGATCAGCAGGGCGAACACCAGGTAACTCGCGTACAGGCTCCACGTCACACCCACGAGGCTAACTCGGCCGTCATGATGGGGTCAGGCTGATTTCGCACCCAGTGAGATGCGTCCTTGCGGGGCTGCGCGCGAAGTTACCGACGAGTACGCTCTGTGTGTCGTTCATCTGGAGGTGCACCGATGCCCTACCCCACGGATCGCGAGCGGGACCGCCCCTGGGTCATGCGCACCTACGCGGGGCATTCGTCCGCGGCGGCCTCGAACGAGCTGTACCGCCGCAACCTCGCCAAGGGCCAGACCGGCCTGTCGGTGGCCTTCGACCTGCCGACCCAGACCGGCTACGACCCGGACCACCCGCTGGCCAAGGGCGAGGTCGGCAAGGTGGGCGTCCCCATCTCGCACATCGGCGACATGCGCCGCCTGTTCACCGGCATCCCGCTGGCCGAGGCCAACACCTCGATGACGATCAACGCGCCGGCCATGTGGCTGCTCGCGCTCTACGTCACCGTCGCGCAGGAGCAGGCCGACGCCGAGGGTCGCGACCGCGACGAGGTGCTCGCCAAGCTCACCGGCACCACGCAGAACGACATCATCAAGGAGTACCTGTCCCGCGGGACCTACATCTTCCCGCCGGCGCCGAGCCTGCGCCTGATCACCGACGTGATCGCCTGGACGGTGCACCACATCCCGAAGTGGAACCCGATCAACATCTGCAGCTACCACCTGCAGGAGGCGGGCGCGACCCCGACGCAGGAGGTCGCCTACGCGTTGTCCACCGCGATCGCGGTGCTCGACGCCGTGCGCGACTCCGGCCAGGTCGAGCCCGCCGACATGGCCAAGGTCGTCGGCCGCATCTCGTTCTTCGTCAACGCCGGGGTCCGGTTCGTCGAAGAGATGTGCAAGATGCGCGCGTTCACCCGGCTCTGGGACGAGATCACGCGCGAACGCTACGGGGTCGAGGACCCGAAGGCGCGCCGCCTCCGCTATGGCGTGCAGGTCAACTCGCTCGGCCTGACCGAGGCGCAGCCGGAGAACAACGTCCAGCGGATCGTGCTGGAGATGCTCGGCGTCGCCCTGTCGCGGGACGCCCGTGCCCGCGCGATCCAGCTGCCTGCCTGGAACGAGGCGCTCGGCCTGCCGCGGCCGTGGGACCAGCAGTGGGCGCTGCGCATGCAGCAGGTGCTCGCCTACGAGACGGACCTGCTGGAGTACGAGGACATCTTCGCAGGCTCGCACGTCATTGAGTCCAAAGTGGACGAGATCGTGTCCGGGGCGCGCGCGGAGATCGAGCAGGTGACCGACCTCGGCGGCGCGGTGGCCGCCGTGGAAAGCGGTTACATGAAGTCGCAGCTGGTGGCCTCGCTGGCCGAGTACCGGCGCGAGGTGGAGTCCGGCGGGCGGGTCATCGTCGGGGTCAACAAGTTCGACACCACCGAGCCCAGCCCGCTGCAGGCCGAGGGCGCCAAGGCGATCGAGACCGTCGACCCGGCGGTGGAGAAGCAGGCCGTCGCGGCGCTGGAGGAGTGGCGCCAGCAGCGCGACCAGGCCGCGGTCGACGCGGCGCTGGCGCGGTTGCGCGAGGTCGCGAAGACGTCGGAGAACCTGTTCGACGCCACGCTCGCGTGCGCGGCGGCCGGCGTGACCACCGGCGAGTGGGCCGGCGCGCTGCGCGAGGAGTTCGGCGAGTACCGGGCGCCGACCGGCGTGTCGGCGGCGGCGATGTCGGGCGACGCCGCGGAGCTGTCCCGGGTGCGCGACCGCGTGCGGGCGACCGGCGAGGAGCTGGGCGAGAAGCTGCGGATCCTGGTCGGCAAGCCGGGCCTGGACGGGCACTCCAACGGCGCCGAGCAGGTCGCGGTGCGAGCCCGTGACGTCGGGTTCGAGGTCGTCTACCAGGGCATCCGGCTCACCCCGGAGCAGATCGTGGCCGCCGCGGTGCAGGAGGGCGTGCACGTCGTCGGCCTGTCGGTCCTGTCCGGCTCGCACCTCGAGGTCGTGCCGCAGGTCGTCGACGGACTGCGGGCGGCGGGCGCCGGGGACATCCCGGTGATCGTCGGCGGGATCATCCCGCCCGAGGACGCGCGGCTGCTCACCGAGCGCGGGATCGCCCGGGTGTTCACGCCCAAGGACTACGAGCTGACCGAGATCATGGACGAAATCGTTTCGGTGGTGCGGGAACGCCACGAGTTGCCGCAGGACTGAGCCAGTTCTGTCACTTTCCGTGCGCATCGTCCACACTCAACGTTGATCTCTTTCCGATAACAGCGAGTGGCGATCTCGTTGCTTCTTTTGACCCCATCGGGTGCACCGCCTACGTTCGGTGAACCGGCGGAACCGAATAAGGGGTGCGACGAAAATGACGCACGGTCAGTGGACACGACGGGATTTCTTCCGGCGATCGGCGGTCGTCGGCGCAGCGGCTGTGGCGGGACCGACGTTGTTGGCAGCCTGCCAGAGCACCGAAAGCGGGGACACCCTCGAATCGGCGAGAAGCGCCAAGACGATCAGGATCGGCATCGCCAACGAGGCGCCCTACGGTTTCGCCGACACCTCCGGGAACACCACCGGTGAAGCGCCGGAAGTGGCCCGCGCCGTGTGCAAGGCCCTCGGGATCGACACCGTGCAGGCCAACGTCGTGCCGTTCGACCAGCTGATTCCCGCCCTGAACGCGAAGCAGTTCGACATCGTCGCGGCGGGCATGAACATCACGCCGACGCGCTGCAACGCGGCGTTGTTCTCGGATCCGGACTACTCGGCGCTGACCGCGTTGCTCGTGCCCAGCGGCAATCCGCAGGGCGTCAACACCCTCGCCGACGTCGCCGCCAAGAAGGTCAAGGTCGCGGTGCTCTCGGCCGCGGTGGAAAAGGGTTTCGCCACTTCCGCCGGGGTTTCCGAGGACCAGATCGAAACGCTGGACACGCAGGACAACATGTTGCGCGCGGTGACCGCGGGCCGCGTGTACTGCGCCGCCCTCACCGACATCTCGCTCAAGTGGCTGGTGAAGCAGAACCCGAACTCCGGTGTCGAGGTGACGCCCGGCTTCCAGCCCACCGAGAACGGCCAGCCGGTGCAGACCGCGGGCGGGTTCGTGTTCCGCAAGGACGACACCTCGCTGCGCGACGCGTTCAACCAGCAGCTGAAGACCTTGCACGACAACGGGGAGTGGCTGCGCATCGTGACGCCGTTCGGGTTCGACCAGAGCAACCTGCCCAAGGCCGACCTGACCACCGACAAGCTCTGCGCGGCCTGACGCTCGAGTCCAGGGGCGCGTCGTGTCGGACTCGACATCCAACATCATCTCGACGATCCTCAGTGGACTCGGCGCGACGGTCACGGCCGCGGCGGGCGGCATCGCGCTGACCATCGTGCTGTCGTTCATCGCCGGGCTCGCGATGCTGTCGCGGTCCCGGACGGTGCGGTTCGTCAGCCGGGTCTACGTCGAGGGCTTCCGCGGCACGTCGGAAGTCGTGCAGCTGTTCTGGCTGTACTTCGTGCTCCCGGCGCTGGTCGGGTTCAAACTGGTCCCGCTGTTCGCCGGCATCATCGTGCTCGGGCTGAACCACGGCGCCTACGGTGCCGAGATCGTGCGTGGCGCGGTGCAGTCGGTGCCGCGCGCGCAGCGTGAAGGCGCGGTGGCGCTGTCGTTCAGCCCGGCGCAGCGCATGTTCCGGGTGATCCTGCCGCAGGCGGTGGTGGAGATGCTGCCGCCGTTCAACAACCTCTTCATCCAGCTGATGAAGAGCACGGCGCTGCTGTACTTCATCTCGGCCGGGGAGATCACCGAGAAGGGCGAGCTGCTGCGACCGCTCTACGGCAGCCAGCTCGTGCTGATCTACGGCGTGGAGCTGTTGTGCTACCTGGCGATCGCGGTGGTCATCACGATGGTCATGCGCCTGCTGGAACGGGTGCTCGCCAAGCGGCTCGGGCGTGAGCCGCCGCCGCGGGAGAAGGCGTTCGCCAAGGCGGGGGTGGTCACCTGATGGACTGGGACTGGGACTACTTCTGGGACTCCGTCCCCGTGCTGCTGGAGGGGTTGCTGGTCACCGTCGAGCTGACGGTGCTCGGCTCGCTGGTCGCCTACGTGCTGGGACTGGTGTTCGCCCTGGTGCGGCGCGCGCGGATCCCGGTGCTGAGCCAGGCGATGTACCTGTTCATCGAGCTGGTGCGCAGCACACCGCTGCTGATCCAGGTGTTCATCGTCTTCTACCTGCTGTGGCCGGCACTGGGCATCACGCCGTCGGCGTTCCTGACCGGCGTGATCGCGCTGGGCATCCACTACGCGACCTACACCTCCGAGGTGTACCGGGCCGGCATCGACGCCGTCCCGAAAGGACAGTGGGAGGCCGCGACGGCGCTGAGCATCCCGCGCACCCGGGTGTGGACCGGCATCGTGCTGCCGCAGGCCGTGCCGCGAGTGCTGCCCGCGCTCGGCAACTACATGATCTCGATGTTCAAGGAAACACCCCTGTTGCTGGCGATCGGCGTGCTGGACGTGCTGAACCGCGCCAAGGAGCAGGGCGCGGAGACCTTCCGGGTGATCGAGCCCTACACCCTGGCCGGCATCCTGTTCCTGCTCGTGAGTTACCCGTCGTCGATCCTCGTGCGAAGGTTGGAACGCCGTGTCGGACAGCTCTGAGATGATCCGGTTCGAGGGGGTCGTGAAGAAGTTCGGCGACCACGTGGTGTTGCGGGAGCTGGACTTCTCGGTGCGGCCAGGGGAGTTCGTGACGCTGATCGGGCCGAGCGGTTCGGGCAAGACCACGATCCTGCGGCTGCTGATGACCCTGGAGCAGGTGAACGCCGGGCGCATCTACGTCGGCGGCGAATGCCTGTCGCACATCGACAAAGGCGGCCGCATGGTGCCGGCGGGGGAGAAGCACCAGCGGCGCATGCGCAGGCGGATCGGCATGGTGTTCCAGCAGTTCAACCTGTTCCCCAACATGAAGGTTCTGCAGAACGTCACCGAGGCCCCGATCCGCGCGCTCGGCCTGTCCCGCGAGGAGGCCGAGCAGCGCGGCCGGGAGCTTCTGGAGATGGTCGGGCTGAGCGAGAAGGCCGACGCCCACCCCTCGCAGCTGTCCGGCGGTCAGCAGCAGCGGGTGGCGATCGCCCGCGCGCTGGCGATGCGGCCCGAGGTGCTGCTGCTGGACGAGGTGACGTCGGCGCTCGACCCCGAGCTGGTGGCCGGCGTGTTGAAGGTGCTGAAGGACATCGCGTCGACCACGGACATCACGTTCCTCTGCGTCACGCACGAAATGCAGTTCGCGCGGGACGTGTCGGACCGGGTGCTGATGTTCGACCACGGCCAGATCATCGAGGACGCGCCGCCGGAGAAGCTGTTCACCGACCCGGACCACCAACGGACGCGGGAGTTCCTGCAAGCGGTGCTCGATCGCGGCTGAGCCGGACCAGCGCGGCGGACCGGACGGCGATCACGGCGAGCTCCGCCGCGCTCCACAGCACGAGCCAGATCACCAGCGCGGGTGAGTAGTAGGCGGTCTGCCACCAGGTCGTGTCGCGGCCGCCGAACAGCCCGCCCACCAGCTCGGCCAGCGCCACCAGCGCGACGAGCGGGATCAGCCGGGGCACCAGTCCCCGCACCACCCGCCACCGGGTGGCGCGTGCCGCCCACCGGCGGGCGCGGAGCGCGGCGCGGATGCCGAGGCCGACGCTGAGCAGCGTCAGCGCGGCCAGGACGAGGTCGACGATGAGCCGCGTCGAGGGCGGGGCCGGTGGCCGCTGACCGTGCAGGATCGCGGCGATGCCTTCGGTGAGCTGCGAGGTTCCCTCGTTGCCGAGCGAGACGCCGCTGTCCACCATCACCGCGATGCCGTAACCGTCGGGCAGCATCAGCGCGCCCGCCGTGTAGGTGAACCAGATCCCGGTGTGGCTGACCCGGCCCTGGTCGTCGGTCTGCCAGCCCATGGCGTAGTTCTCGCGCGCGGCGGTGTGCATGAGCGCGAGGCCCTCCGGTGAGACGAGGCCGCCCCCGGTGCGCTGGACGGCGAGCCAGCGGGCCATGTCCTCGGCGGTGGTGATCACCCCGTCCGAGCCGGCGACGAAGCGGTCCGGTTCGGACACCGCGGGGGTGAGCCCGTAGGCGTAGAGGTGTCCGCGGTGGACGGTGGCGGGCAGGTCGCGGGGTGTCCGCGTGATGGCGGTCGTCGAGCGCATCCCCGCCGGTTCGAAGACGTGCTGCCGCAGGTAGTCGCCGAAGGCCTGGCCGCTGACGACCTCGACGAGCCGCGCCGCGAGGTGGAAGTTGGTGTTGGTGTAGTGGTACTCGGCGCCGGGATCGCTCGCCAAGGTCGCCTGGCGGGCGCGCTGCACGGCGCCGGCCAGGTCGTCCGGCTGCGGGAGGCTCTTCTCCGGCAGGGTCCCGTCGGTGAGGCCGGAGGTCTGGTTGAGCAGGTGCCGCGGGGTGATCGCACCGCCGCGCGGGTCGGCGAGGCGGAACTCCGGCAGGTAGGTGGCGACGGGGACGTCCAGGCCGAGCCTGCCGCTCTCGGCCAGCTGCACCACGGCCAGCGCGGTGAAGGCCTTCGACACCGACGCGATCGGCATCGGGGTCGTCGCCGTCGCGGTGCCGTAGCCGTGCAGGTGCACGACTTCGGTGTCCTTGGTGATCGCCACCGCAACGCCGGGATACCCGGCGGTCTCGGCGAAGTCGGCGACGTAGGAGTCGATCGAGGACGGTTCTTGGTCAGCTGTCGCCGTACCGGGGATCAGGGCGACGACCGCGGCCACCGCCGCGCACACGCGTTTCACGGGAGCCAAGGTAGGAACCGGGCGGGTGTCCGCACAGGATGCGGACGGCAGGGAAGGACCCCGACTTTCGTCATGGCTTGACCCGTCCGGGTGCCGTCTCGCATACTCGTGTTCGTCAGACGTGCATATGTACGTCAGGCGAACACAAGGGAGACGAAGATGTCCGCCGGATCGTTCTTGCGCACCGCCTTCACCACCAAGCTCTACGTCACCGTCCTGGTGGCGATCGTCCTCGGCGCGGCCCTCGGCTTCGTCGCGCCGGGTGTGGGCGCCGCGCTGCAACCCGTGGGCACCGGGTTCATCGAGCTGATCCAGATGCTCATCGCCCCGGTGGTGTTCTGCACGATCGTCACCGGGATCGCGTCCGCGGGCGAGCTGACCAGCGTCGGCCGCGTCGGGGTCAAGGCGCTGGTCTACTTCGAGGTCCTGACCACGATCGCGCTCGTCGTGGGCCTCGTCGTGATGGACCTGTTCAACCCGGGCACCGGCATCCACGCCGACCCGGCCGCGCTGCACCTGTCCGGCACCGCGCAGCAGTACGCGCAGACCGGCGAATCCCAGCACTGGTACGACTTCCTGGTCAACATCATCCCGGACACCGTGGTCAGCGCGTTCACCGGCGGCAACGTCCTGCAGGTGTTGCTGGTCTCGATCCTGTTCGCGATCGCGGTCAAGGCGCTGGGCGAACGCGGGGCGCCGGTGATCCGCGGCATCGAGCGGATCGGCGAAGTGGTGTTCGGGATCGTCAAGCTCGTCATGTACCTGGCGCCGGTCGGCGCGTTCGCCGCGATGGCCTACACGACGGGCAAGTTCGGCGCGTCCACCCTGGCCAGCCTCGGTGGCGTCGTCCTCCTCTTCTGGGGCACCGGGATCGTGTTCTGCCTCGTCGTGTTCGGCGCGGTCGCGCGGCTGTGCGGCATCCGGATCCTCAAGCTGTACCGGTACTTCAAGGACGAGCTCCTCATCACGCTCGGCACCGCGAACTACGAGGTCGTGATGCCGCAGCTGATGCGCAAGCTGGAGCACCTCGGCTGCCCGAAGCGGATCGTCGGCCTCGTGGTGCCGTCCGGGTACGCCTTCAACGGCGACGGCGTGTGCCTCTACCTCGGCTTCGCCTCGCTCTACATCGCACAGGCCTTCGACGTGAACCTGACGATCTGGCAGCAGGTCGGCCTGCTCGCCGTCTTCATGATCACCTCGAAGGGCAGCGCGGGGGTGGCCGGCGCCGGGTTCGTCATCCTCGCCGCGACCCTGTCCACCACGGGCGTCGTCCCGGTCGCCGGGATCATGCTGGTCCTCGGCATCGACCGGTTCCTCTCCACCATGCGCGGTCTCGTCAGCCTGTGCGGCCAGATGCTCGGCAGCATCGTCGTCAGCCGCTGGGAGGGCGACTTCGACCGCGACCGGGCGCGCCGCGTCCTCGACGGGCACGAGCCCGTCCCCGCGACCGTCGCAGTGAACTAGAAGGGAAACACATGGCCAGGCTGGACTACGTGGAGACGGGCAGCGAGGTCGCCGACCGCATCCGCGCGCGCCGAGGGGGGCGCCTGACCCCGCTGGACGGCATGCTGTTGCACAGCCCGCCGTTCGCCGACGGCTGGAACAGCCTGCTGGGCGCCATCCGCGGGCAGGGCACCCTGCCCGGGGACCTGCGTGAGCTGGCGGTGCTGCGCGTCGCCGAGCTGAACGGCGCCGAGTACGAATGGGCGGCCCACGAACCGGTCGCCAAGGAGGAGGGCATGACGGTCGAGCAGATCGCGGCCCTGCGCGAAGGCGGCGACCGCAGCGTCCTGGACGGCAGGCAGCGCGCGGTCCTCGATTACACCGACGCGATGACCAGGCGAGTCCGGGTGCCGGACGAGCTGTTCGCGGCCCTGCGCGAGCACTTCGACGACCGCGAGATCGTGGAGCTGACCGTGACGATCGGCGCCTACAACCTGGTGTCCCGGTTCCTGGTCGCGCTGGAGGTCGGGTCGTGACGGGGCGGCTGGCGGGCAAGGTCGCGATCATCACCGGCGCGGGCAGCGTCGGCCCCGGCTGGGGCAACGGCCGGGCCGCCGCCGTGCTCTTCGCCCGCGAAGGCGCGCAGGTCTTCGCCGTGGACCTCAAGGCCGAGGCGCTGGCCGAGACCGTCGCCACCGTCCAATCCGAGGGCGGCGCGATCCGCACCCACCTGTGCGACGTGACCGACAGCGCGGCCGTGGCGGCGATGGTCGAGGCGTGCCGTGCGGAGTTCGGCCGCGTCGACGTCCTGGTCAACAACGTCGGCGGCTCGCGCAGGGGCGGGCCGGTCGAACTGTCCGAACAGGACTGGGCCGCCCAGCTGGACTACAACCTGACCAGCGTGTTCCTGACCTGCAAGCACGTCATCCCGGTGATGAAGGCGCAGGGCGGCGGCGCGATCGTCAACACCGCGTCCACCTCCGGCACCCGGTGGACCGGCTCGGCCCAGGCCGGTTACGCGTCGGCGAAGGCGGGCGTGATCCAGCTGTCCAAAGTGATCGCGGTGCAGCACGCGCCGGACGGCATCCGCGTCAACACCGTCGTGCCGGGGCAGTTGCACACGCCGATGGTCGAGGCGCGCCTGGCCGGGCAGCGGGCGGGCGGGGACGTGGACGCGTTGCTCGCCCAGCGGCAGGCGCGCATCCCGCTCGGCTTCGCCGGGGACGGCCGCGACACCGCGTACGCGGCCTTGTACCTGGCTTCCGACGAAGCCCGGTTCGTCACCGGTACCGAAATCGTCGTCGACGGCGGCATGACCGCGAGGTGTGACTGATGACCGATCCCCGCAACCCCGGCCCGGACCCGAACCCGCACGCGCCCGCGATCCCGTTGCCCGCGAACGCTTGCGACGCGCACTGTCACATCTTCGGGCCCACCGCGAAGTTCCCCTACGCGCCGGACCGCACGTTCACCCCGCCCGAGGCGCCGAAGGAGGACCTGCGGGCGCTGCACCGGCTGCTCGGATTCGAGCGCGCGGTCATCGTGCAGTCCGCCTGCCACGGCACCGACCACTCGGCGCTGCTCGACGCGCTGGCAACCGGCGGCGGCCGGTACCGCGGGGTCGCGTTGATCCGGCCGACGACGCCGAAGGCCGAGGTGGAGCGCCTGCATCGGGCCGGCGTGCGCGGCGCCAGGCTGCACTTCACCCCGCACCTCGGGCCGGCGCCGTCGCGGGAGGAGATCGACGCGATCGTCGCCCTGATCCGGCCGTACGGCTGGCACATCGCCCTGCACGTCGCCGGCGACGGCATCGCCGAGCACGCGGACCTGGTGCGGTCGCTCGGCGTGCAGGTGGTGATCGACCACATGGCTCGCGTCGACCTGCGGCAGGGTCTGGACAGCGCGGCCGTGCGGTCGCTGTTGCGGTTGCTGGAGAGCGGTTCGGTGTGGGTGAAGCTGAGCGGCGCCGACCGGATCGCGACCGCGCCACCCAGCATGGCGGATTCGGTGGAGCTGGCGCGGTTGCTGGCCGCGGAGGCGCCGGAGCGGGTCGTGTGGGGCACCGACTTCCCGCACCCGAACACGCACGGGTTCGTGCCGAACGACGGCGACCTGGCCGACCTGATCGCGGAGATCACGCCGGACCCGGAGGCACTGCTCGTCACGAACCCGACGTGCTGCTTCTTCGCGGAGGACTAGTGCAGACCCTCGATGTCGCGGGTGATGGCCGCGGCGGTGTCCAGCAGGCGCGGCACGAACCGGTCGTTGAGTTCGTCAAGCGAGACGCGGGCCGCGTTGACCGACACGTTCAGCGCGGCAAGGGTCCGTCCGCCCGCGCCACGCACCGGCGCGGCGGCCGAGCGGACGCCCTCCTCGCGCTCGCCGTCCACGACCGCATACCCGCGCTCGGCGACCCGGGCCAGTTCCGCTCGCAGTTCGGCGGGGTCGGTGATGGTGTTGGGTGTGAGCTTCCGCAGTTCGACGCTGTCCAGATAGGACTCCAGCTCGGCGGGCGGCAGCGCGGCGAGCAGCACGCGGCCCATCGACGTGGGGTAGGCGGGCAGGCGCGAGCCGACGTTGAGCGTGATGGACATCGACCGCGACGCCGGGACCCGGGCCACGTAGACGATCTCGGGTCCGTCCAAAGTGGCCATCGAGCAGGATTCCCGCAGCTCGTCGGCCAGCGCGCGCATGTGCGGCTGGGCGTGCTCCCAGAACGGCAGCGCGGCCAGGTAGCCGTAGCCGAGCCGCAGGACGCCCGCGGTGAGGCGGAAGCGGCGGTCGTCGACCTCGGCGAACCCGAGGCGTTCCAGCGTCAGCAGGATGCGGCGCGCGGTGGCGCGGGTGAAGCCGGTGGCCGCGGCCGCCTCGCTCACCGTCATCGCCGGGCGTTCCGCGGAAAAGGCCTGCAGCAGCCGGAAGGCCTTCTCCACCGAGTCGATGACGTCGGGGTCCTCTCTCGACACTGCCGCTCCTCGCCGTGGTCGCCTGCCGGAAACGGTACCCGAGCGCGGGGGAGGAGTGGCGGATGACGGAGGGACTGCTGTACGTGCTGTCCGAGCCGGGCGAGGTCGCCGAGGCGGAGTTCCACGACTGGTACGACAACGAGCACGCGCCCGCCCGCGTCGGCGTGCCGGGGATCCGCAGCGGGTACCGGTACCGCGAGCTGGACGGGGCGCGGCCGTCGTGGCTGGCCTGGTACGAGCTGGACCTGGCGGCGCTGGCGAGCCCGGCGTACGAGGCCGTGCGGCGGCGGAGCCCGCGGGAGCAGTCGGTGGTCTCGCGGCTGGCGACGCTCGACCGGCGGGTGTACGAGCTGACCGGGTCCTGGGGTTCGTGCGTCGCGCCCGCGCCGGTGGTGGTGTCGGTGGCGTTGTCCGGGGACACCGCCGAGCTGGAGCGCTGGTATCGCGAGGAGCACGTGCCGTTGCTGCTGGAGCTGCCCGGCTGGCACCGGATCCGGCGGTACCGGCGGGTCGAGGGGGACGGGCCGGAGGTGCTGGCGTTCCACGAGATCGCGGACGTGTCGCTGTTCGGGTCGCCGGGCTACCGGCACGCGACCAGCACGCCGTGGCGGGACCGGGTGATGGCGACGGTGACCGCGCGGGAGCGGCGCGTCTTCGGGTACCACAACACGGCCACCGCGAGGTAGCGTCGGGCCATGGCCGAGTACGAGCACATCCTGGTCAAGCGCGACGACGCGACGGTGACGATCACGATGAACCGGGCCGCCCGCCGCAACTCCCTGTCGGAAGCCCACCTCGCCGAGCTGCTGGCGGCGTTCGAGGAGACGGCGGCGACCGACGCGACGGGCGTCGTCCTGGCCGGCGCGGGCCCGGTGTTCTCGGCGGGGCACGACTTCGGTGACGTGGCGTCCCGGGACTTGGAGGGCGTGCGGCGCCTGCTGACCCTGTGCACCCGGCTGATGCGGACGATGGAGTCGGTGCCGCAGGTGGTGATCGCGCGGGTGCACGGACTGGCGACCGCGGCGGGGTGCCAGCTGGTCGCGTCGTGCGACCTGGCGGTCGCGGCGGCCTCCGCGGGCTTCGCGCTGCCCGGCGGCAAGGGCGGCTGGTTCTGCCACACGCCGGCGGTGCCGGTCGCGCGGGCGATCGGGCGCAAGCGGCTGATGGAGCTGGCGCTGACGGGCGACGTCATCGACGCGGCGACGGCCCTGGAGTGGGGCCTGGTGAACCGGGTGGTGCCGGACGAGGACCTCGACGCGGCGGTGGCCGAGCTCCTGGCCCGGGCGACGCGCGGCAGCCGGGCCAGCAAGGCGCTCGGGAAGCAGACCCTGTACGCCCAGCTGGACCGCCCGGAGGCCGACGCGTACGCGATCGCGGTCGAGGTGATGGCGGCGGCGTCGCAGACACCGTCGGCGCGGGAGGGAATGGCTTCCTTCCTGGAGAAGCGAAAGCCGGAGTGGCCCGACTGAGGGATGTTCGGCCTGCTCTGTTCGGGTGAACTGAAATTCAACCACCACGTTCCGTTATGTCCGGAACGGTGTTCATCCGTGCAGCTCAAAGTCACTGTGGACGGTCCCGCTCAAGATCCACATCTGCCGGCTCGGCCGCCTGAACGCTGTTACAACCAGGAGCACGCTGCGATTGAGGGTGCGACGCAAGCGGGACGGCCCGCCGCGCACGCACTAAGGAACGCTCGTGACTCATCCGCCCTATGCCCCGCCCACGCCCGTGCAGCCGAAGAACGGCCTCGGCACCGCGGGGTTCGTCCTCGGACTCGTCGGCCTCGTGCTCGCCTTCATCCCGATCGTCGGCGTGGTGGCGTGGCCGCTGGTCATCATCGGCCTGATCCTGTCGATCGTCGGCGTTTCCCGCGCCACCAAGGGCGCCGCGACGAACAAGGGGCTCGCCATCGCGGGCGTCGTGTGCTCGGCGGTCGGCCTGGTCATCTGCATTCTGTGGACCGCCGTGTTCGGCGCCGCGGTCGACAAGGTCAACGACACGACCCCGACCAGTGGCGACCCGGCTGCGGCAGCGCACCAGATCCTGCTCGAGGTGACCACCGGCCAGCGGAGCAACCTCAACTGGACCAGCGGGCTCAGCGTGAACAACCAGGAGATCGTGGAGGCCGGGCAGACCTGGTCCAAGACTCTCGGCGTCGAGGAACTCGGCTTCACGTCGGTCACGGTCACGCCGGTGACCACCGACATCAACGCCCAGCCGAACAGCTGCAAGATCACCGTGGACGGCAAGCCGGTCGCCGAGAACTCGAACCTGGTGGCCGCGATCTGCTCTTACACGGGCGGCTGACATGACTGAGACGACGCCCAGGAGGCGCATGTCATCGAAGCAGACGGGCCGAGTGGCGCGGCGAGGCAAAACGCGCTGGAGCAGCTCTTGGTGCTGCACTCGATCTGCCGCATCCTGATGCGGGTGCCGGTGGTACGGCTGACCGCGCTAACCCGCTCATCCAGCCGGCCGGGCGCGGGGTTCCTCAGCCGGGACCTCGCGCCGTTCCACGGCCTGGGACCCGCTCCACGCGATCGGATGAACCACCGCGCCCCGCGATTGACCACACCACCCCACCGCCCCTAAGCACGATCAGTGATCCTCCGGCGGCGCGGACCGCAGCTGGCACTCGTCGCCCTCGTGCAGGTGCTCGCCATGAGCCTCTGGTTCTCCGCCTCCACCGTGGTCCCGGCGCTCCGGGCGGAGTGGGGCCTCTCGCGGCAGGCGGGGATCCTCCTGACCATCACCGTGCAGCTCGGGTTCGCCACCGGGGCCGTCGTCTCCGCCGCCGTCAACCTCGCCGATCGCGCCCGGCCGCAGGTCCTCCTCGCCGCCGGCAGTGCTCTCGGTGCGGCCGCCACGTTCGCGTTCCCATCGGCCGGTCCCGCCGCGGCCGCTCCGCTCCGGTTCCTCACCGGGTTCGCCCTCGCGGCCGTCTACCCGGTCGGCATGAAGATCGTCGTCTCCTGGTTCCCGCGTCAGCGCGGGACCGCGCTCGGCGTCCTGGTCGGCGCGCTGACCCTCGGCTCCGCGCTGCCCAGCCTCCTCAGCACCGGCCACTGGCGGACCGTCCTGGCCATCGCCGCGACGCTCGCCCTCCTCGCCGTCCCGATCGCTCTCACCCTGGTCCGCCCCGGCCCGGACTGGCGCCCGTCACCGCCCTGGGAACCCCACTACCTGCTCCGCATGGCCCGCGACCGGGCGCAACGCCTGGTCTGCCTCGGCTACTTCGGCCACATGTGGGAGCTGTACGCGCTGTGGGCCTGGCTGCCCAGCTACGTCGCGGCTGCGGGCGACGGCGACAGCTTCACCACCATCGGCGTCGCGGGCGTCGCCGGGGCACTGCTCGGCGGCGTTCTCGCCGACCGCTTCGGCCGCACAGCCGTCACCACCGCCGCCATGCTCACCAGCGCCGCCTGCGGCCTGCTGTCCGTCGCCGCGTGGGGAACGCTCCTGCTCGCGCCGCTGCTGCTCGTGTGGGGCGCCGCCGTGATCGCCGACTCCGCGCAGTTCTCCGCGGCCCTGTCCGAGGTCGCCGACCCGCGCTACGCCGGCACCGCGCTCACCGCGATGACCGCCGCCGGGTTCGTCGTCAGCGCGATCACCATACAGCTGCTCCCGCTGCTCGCCGACCTCACCGGCTGGCGCGACGCGGTCGCCCTGCTGTCGATCGGCCCGCTCCTCGGCGCTGTCGCGATGGTCAGCGTTCGTGCAGCAGCAGGAGCCCGTACGCCGCGATCGACTGGGCGTCCGTGATCTCCCCGCGCGCGATCATCTTCTCGAACTCGTCCCGGCTGAACCACGCCGTGCGCATGTCCTGTTCCTCGTGCTCGCGCTCGTGCGGCCCCTCGACCAGCTCGGTCGCCAGGTAGACCCGGCCGCGCTGGCTCGACATGCCCGGCGCGACGTCCAGCAGCCCGAGGTCGGTCAGCGAACCGGCCACCAGCCCGGTCTCCTCCCGCAGCTCCCGCGCCGCCAGCTCCAGCGGGTCCACCTCGGCGAGCCCGGGCGCGGTGCCCTGCGGGAACTCCCAGCGCCGCAGGCCGAGCGGGTACCGGTACTGCTCGACCAGGTGCAGCCGGTCGCCGTCGAGCGGGACGACCAGCGCGTAGTCCGGCTTGTCGACCACGCCGTAAATGCCGGGCGAGCCGTCCGGGCGGCGGATGTCGTCCTCGCGCACCGTCATCCAGTTGTTCCGGTACACCTCGCGGGAGCCGAGCCGTTCGATGGGATCCACGCGACCAGTCTGCCGAAGCATCTTCTACCCTCGCCGGGTGCGTCTCGTGATCGCTCGTTGCCAAGTGGACTACGCCGGCCGTCTGACGGCCCACCTCCCGATGGCCACCCGGTTGCTGCTCATCAAGGCGGACGGCTCGGTGTCGGTGCACTCCGACGACCGCGCCTACAAGCCGCTGAACTGGATGAGCCCGCCGTGCTGGCTCATCGAGGACGGCGACGTCTGGACGGTGCAGAACAAGGCCGGCGAGAAGCTCGTCATCACCATCGAAGAGCGGATCGACGAGATCAGCCACGACCTGGGCGCCGAGCCGGGCCTGCAGAAGGACGGCGTCGAGGCGCACCTGCAGGAGCTGCTGGCCGAGCACATCACCACGCTCGGCGAGGGGTACACGCTGGTCCGCCGCGAGTACCCGACGGCGATCGGGCCGGTCGACATCCTCGCCCGCGACGCCGACGGCGGCTCGGTGGCGGTGGAGATCAAGCGCCGCGGCGAGATCGACGGCGTCGAGCAGCTGACCCGCTACCTGGAGCTGCTCAACCGCGACCCGCTGCTGGCGCCGGTGCAGGGCGTGTTCGCCGCGCAGCTGATCAAGCCCCAGGCCCGCACGCTGGCCGAGGACCGCGGCATCCGCTGCCTGACCCTGGACTACGACGCCCTCCGCGGCACCGAATCCGACGACCTCCGCTTGTTCTGACCTGCGGCCGAAGGCCCCTGCGCGGCGATGACGAGCCGCTTTCCGTTCTCGGGTTCCGGGGCACCATGGGCGAGATGCTCGGGCCGCTGCTGATCCTCGCAGTGGCTGTCGGCGAGGCGAGGCATGGCCACTGAGACTGGCGCAACCGCGGACGGAACAGGTTGCCCGCCGCGCCTCTCAGCCCGCGAGCGCATAGTTCGGCGGCTGCACGGCCTGTAGATCGACCTCTGGCTGTTCGAATCGCCCACGTGGTGCAGGCTGCCTGCGGTATGAGGCAGTCGTTGCGCGGCTCTGACCTGCGACCGAAGGCCCCCACGCGGCGATGACGAGCCGCGCGGGGGCCTTCGTGCGTTCACCCCGCCGAGTTGCGGCGGGTGACACCGCGCGGTTGGGTTGTCACCGGTTTGATCTCGACACGGTCAAGGCGCGACCGCTGGCGTGCACGGCTGGGATACCGCGTAGTAATGTGCGCTCGTCACTCGATCGTGGTGATTCTTGTTCGGAGATGTTGGACTCCCGGAGGTGGCATCGGTGCCCGTCCTAGCCGCAGCGAACCTGCGACTTGATGCGCACGCGATCGACTACGTGTTGCTCGCGTTCTACTTCGTGCTGGTGCTCGGCATCGGCTACCTGGCCCGGAAACAGGTGTCGAGCAGCATCGACTTCTTCCTGTCCGGCCGCTCCCTGCCCGCCTGGGTCACCGGGCTCGCCTTCATCTCCGCCAACCTCGGCGCCATCGAAGTGATGGGGATGTCGGCCAACGGCGCGCAGTACGGCCTGCCCACGGCCCACTACTTCTGGATCGGCGCCATCCCGGCGATGCTGTTCCTCGGCATCGTGATGATGCCCTTCTACTACGGGTCGAAGGTCCGCAGCGTGCCGGAGTTCATGCGGCGCCGCTTCGGCACCGGCGCCCACCTGACGAACGGCATCAGCTTCGCGCTGGCCCAGATCCTCATCGCGGGCGCGAACCTGTACCTGCTGGCCAGCGTGGTGAACCTGCTGCTGGGCTGGCCGATCTGGTTCTCGATCGTCATCGCCGCCGTCATCGTGCTCGCCTACACCGCGCTCGGCGGCCTGTCCGCGGCCATCTACAACGAGGTGCTGCAGTTCTTCGTCATCGTCGCCGCGCTGGTGCCGCTGACGATCGTCGGTCTCTACAAGGTCGGCGGCTGGGACGGGCTGGTCGACAAGGTCACCAACGGGCCCGGCGGCGCGGAGCAGCTGAGCTCCTGGCCCGGTAACCAGCTCACCGGCTTCGGCAGCAACTTCCTGTCCGTGCTCGGCCTGGTGTTCGGCCTCGGGTTCGTGCTGTCGTTCGGCTACTGGACCACGAACTTCGTCGAGGTCCAGCGCGCGATGGCCTCGAAGAGCATGTCGGCGGCGCGCCGCACACCGATCATCGGCGCGTTCCCGAAGATGCTGGTGCCGTTCATCGTGATCATCCCGGGCATGATCGCCGCGGTCACGGTCACCGAGCTGCAGGGCGAGAACAAGCAGGCCCTGATCGACGGCGGGTCCGCGCCCAGCGGCGCGACCTTCAACGACGCGCTGCTGCTGCTCATGCGCGACCTGCTGCCCAACGGTGTGCTGGGCGTCGCGATCGCCGGTCTGCTGGCCTCGTTCATGGCAGGCATGGCGGCGAACCTGAGCTCGTTCAACACCGTGTTCACGTATGACATCTGGCAGGCCTACATCAAGAAGGACAAGCCGGACTCGTACTACCTGAACATGGGCCGCTGGGTCACCGCGGGCGCCACGATCCTGGCCATCGGCACGGCGGGCATCGCGTCGCAGTACTCCAACCTGATGGACTACCTGCAGCAGCTGTTCTCGTTCTTCAACGCGCCGCTGTTCGCCACCTTCATCCTCGGCATGTTCTGGAAGCGCATGACGCCGGCAGCCGCGTGGATCGGTCTGCTGTCCGGTACCGCGTCGGCCATCGTGGTGTTCCTGCTCGCCGAGACCGGCGTGTGGGACCTGCCCGGCCAGGGCGCCAGCTTCATCGGCGCCGGCGCTGCGTTCGTGGTCGACATCGTGGTCAGCGTCGCGGTGACCATGGTGACCAAGCCGCGCGAGGCCTCCGAGCTGACCGGGCTGGTCTACTCGCTCACCCCGAAGGAGACGCGCCGGCACTCCAACACCGGCGAGGACGCGGGCTGGTACCGCAACCCGGGCCTGCTCGCGGGCATCGTCCTGGTCATCACGATCGCGCTGAACATCGCCTTCTAGGAGGTTGGCACACATGGCTAGCGAAACCCCCGCGCGCACGCGCCGGGCAGGCGCGTTCGACATCCGGCTGATCATCGCTTTGCTGACCGGCGTCTACGGCGTGGTCCTGACGATCATGGGCATCGCGTTCACCGACGACGCCGAGCTGCAGAAGGCGGCGGGCGTGAACATCAACCTGTGGGCCGGCATCGGCCTGCTGATCTTCACCGCCCTGTTCGTGCTGTGGGCGGTCGTGCGGCCGATCCGGGTCCCGGTGTCGGAAGGCGACGAGACCCCGGCCGAATAGGCAGGTTCGGAACATCCCGGCGAGGCCGGGCGGCTACCGTGCACCGCGTGCACCATGTCGCCCGGCCTCGCCGTTTCGTCCCCGTGGTCCTGCTCGCCCTGACCGTCTCCGCGTGCGCCGGACCCGACCTCGGCAAGCAGAACTTCCCGCGCACGACCGTCACACAGACCAGCGCCGCCACCGGCCCGATCGACGACGCCGCGGTCAGCCTGGACGCGCTGCGCACCGTCGACCCGTGCGGGATGCTGCAGGGCGACACCGTCACCGGCGTCGGCACGCCGGTCGAGGACAGCCTCCACTCGACCGGGCTGGACGGCTGCGCCGTCGAGGTCACCGACGCGGGCGGCAAGGAGGCGCGGCTGAGCCTCACGATGGGGGAGACGCTCCTGCTGTCCTCCGCGACCCAGGTCGGCACCGTCGAAGGCCTGCCGGTCGTCGAGCGCGACCTGGACGACCCGGACACCGCCGAGGAGGAGGGCTGCGTGGTCACCGCGGTCACCTCCGAGACGCCGGGCATGGGCATCTCCGTCCAGGTCACCTACCAGGGCGGGGACGCGTGCGGCACCGGCCTGACCGTCATCCGCGAGGTCGTCGCCAAGATGCACGGCTCGCCGCCCCGGATGACCCGCGCGGCGAACTCGGCCGTGCCGCTCGACCCGTGCGCGCTGGTGGACGACACCGTCGCCGCCGAGGTCCTCGGCCGCAGCACCACCAAGCGGCCCGGCGGCCTGCACGAGTGCCACTGGTCGGGCGGCAACGCCACCGGCTACCTGCGGATCTCCGAGACCGTCGAGCCGTCCGACGGCGACGACGGCACGCGCGTGGACCTGGGCGGCGGGATCACCGGCTACCAGGAGAAACGGACCACGGCGGGCAACAGCTGCACCATCGAGTGGACCCACCTGCGGACCGGCGACGGCGAGGGCGAGGTAGTCAAGTTCGAGTACGACAACTTCCACGACGACGCCGCCGGGGACGACTCGTGCGGGAAAGCGCGTCGCATCGTCGACACGATCCTGCCGAAGCTGCCCAAGTCCTGATAGGAAAGGGGCGACGACGGAGTCAGGAGGCGGGCATGAAGAAGATCATCAACGATCCGGCGGACGTGGTCACCGAGTCGCTGCGCGGGCTGGCCGCCGCGCACGCGGACATCCTGCGGGTCCAGGAGGACCCCAACGTGGTCGTGCGCGCCGACGCGCCGGTGGACGGCAAGGTCGCGGTGATCTCCGGCGGCGGGTCCGGGCACGAGCCGCTGCACGGCGGGTTCGTCGGCCACGGCATGCTCGACGCGGCGGTGCCCGGCGCGGTGTTCACCTCGCCCACGCCGGACGCGGTGCAGGCCGCCATCAGCGCGACCACCGGCGCGGCCGGGGCTCTGCTGATCGTCAAGAACTACACCGGTGACGTGCTGAACTTCGAGACCGCGGGCGAGCTGGCCGCGGCCGAGGACCTGGACGTGCGCAGCGTGGTGATCGACGACGACGTCGCGGTCGCCGATTCGACCTACACCGCGGGACGGCGGGGCGTCGGCGGCACGGTGCTCTTGGAGAAGATCACCGGCGCCGCGGCCGAGCGGGGCGATTCGCTGGACGCGGTGGAAGCGCTGGCGCGCAAGGTCATCGGCCAGGTCCGGTCGATCGGGGTCGCGCTCACCGCGCCGACCGTGCCGCACGTCGGCGAGCCCAGCTTCGACCTCGGCGCCGACGAGATCGAGTTCGGCATCGGCATCCACGGCGAGCCGGGCCGGGAGCGGATCAAGGCCGAGCCCGCCGACGAGCTGGTGGCGCGCATGGTCGGGGCCGTCGTCGAGGACCTGCCGTTCACCGAGGGCGACCGGGTGCTGCTGTTCACCAACTCGATGGGCGCCACCCCGCTGGTCGAGCTGTACCTCGCGCACGGCATCGCCGAGCGGCTGCTGGCCGATCGCGGCATCATGGTCGAACGCCGGCTGGTGGGCCCCTACATCACCAGCCTGGAGATGCAGGGCATCAGCCTGACCCTGCTGAAGCTCGACGACGAGCTGACCGAACTGTGGGACGCGCCGGTGAACACCGCCGCACTGCGCTGGAAGGCCTGAGGACATGGGATGCACGCCGGAGGGCGTCGCGAACGCGTTGCGGGGCGCCGCGGCCGTGATCGCCGAGCACCGCGCCGAGCTGATCGAACTCGACCGGGCCATCGGGGACGGTGACCACGGCGAGAACATGAACCGCGGGTTCCAGGCCGTGGTGGCCGCGCTGGACGGCGGCGTACCGGAAACGCCGGGCGGGGTGCTCAAGCTCGCGGCGACGACGTTGATCTCGAAGGTCGGCGGCGCGGCGGGGCCGTTGTACGGCACGGCTTTCCTGCGGGCGTCGACCGTGGTGTCGAACCAGCCGGAGCTGGGCGCGGCGGAGGTCGTGGCCGCGTTGCGGGCCGGGCTGGAAGGCGTGCAGGCGCGCGGCAAGGCGGTGGAGGGCGACAAGACGATGGTCGACGCGCTGCTGCCCGCGGTCGCCGCGGCGGAGAAGGCGGGCGGCGGGGACGTCGCGGCGGTGCTGTCGGCGGCCGCCGAGGGCGCGGCGACCGGCGCGGAGTCCACTGTGGACCTGGTTGCACGGAAGGGCAGGGCGTCCTACCTGGGCGAGCGCAGCGCGGGGCACCTCGACCCGGGCGCGCGCTCGACGGCGCTGCTGCTCGCCGCGTTCGCCGAGGCGGCCCGATGAGCGTCGGCCTGGTGCTGGTGTCGCACAGCGCGAAGCTCGCCGAAGGGGTCGCCGAGGTCGCCGCGCAAATGGCGCCCGACGTGACGATCGTGCCCGCGGGCGGCCTGCCCGGCGGCGGGATCGGCACGGACTACGACTCGGTCGTGGCGGCGGTGCAGCGCGCCGATTCCGGGTCCGGGGTCGTGCTGCTCTACGACCTGGGCAGCGCGCAGATGACGGCCGAGCTCGCGGTCGAGTCGCTGGCCGACCCGGGCGCCGTGGTGGTGGCGGACGCGCCGCTGGTGGAGGGCACGGTCGCGGCGGCGGTGGCGGCGCAGAACGGAGCCGACCGGGCCGGGGTGCTGGAGGCCGCCTCGGCGGCCGCCGCGCCTCCGGAACTGGCCGCGACCGCCGAGCCGGCCACGGACTGCGTGGAGCTCACGCTGACCAACGAGGTGGGCCTGCACGCCCGCCCCGCGGCGGTGCTGGCGCGCAGCCTGGCCGCGCTGGAGGCCGAGGTGAGCGTCCGGCTGGGCGACCAGGAGGCCGACGCGCACAGCGTGCTGGCGCTGATGGCGCTCGGCGCGCGGAAGGGCGACCGGATCCAGGTGCGCGCGGGAGGCCCCCAGGCGGCCGAGGCGCTGCGCGTGGTGCAGGACCTGGTGGAGGACAACTTCGGCGACCCCGCCTGACGGTTTCGCCTGTCGTTGGGCACCTCCGTGGGCGGGGCGCGCCCGCGGCCCGCGCTTTCGGTTCGCGTTGCGCGCCCCTGGCCGCGAGCCCCGCGCTGCTGGTCGTGACCCCGCGCTGCTGGTCGTGAGTCCCACGCTCCTGGCCGTGCGTTCGGCACTCGCCGCCGCGAGTACCACGCTCACCGGCGCGAGTCTCGCGCTCCGGCGCTGCCAGTGCCATCCTCCTGGCTGTGCGGCGCTCGCTGCCGCCGGCCTGCACTCCCGGCCGCCTGTTCTCCACTGGCCACCGCGAGTCCCGCCTTCTGCGTCGGCACCCGCATCCGGCCGGACTGCAATCCGGGTCCACACCGTCTTCGTCTCCCGGTGCCAAGCCCGGCGGCGGCGGAACTCGCGCGGGTGCACCTGATTCGATACACCTCCCGTCCGGTCGTCGCGCGTGGCACCATCGAGGGCTACCGACGAGTAACCCGGAGGCCGCTATGGCGCGGACGATCGAAACGGCAGGCGTGGTCGGGCTCGGCACGATGGGCTCCGGGATCGCGGAGGTCCTGGCCCGCAGCGGCATCCGGGTCATCGGCGTCGAGGTGGATGCCGCCGCGGTGGAGCGCGCCCGCGGGCACGTCGAGCAGTCCACGGCCCGCGCCCTCACCGGCGGCAAGCTCGACGAGGACGACCGCGCGGCCCTGCTCGCCCGCATCACCTACACCACCTCGCTGACCGACCTCGCCGACGCCGACCTGGTCATCGAGGCCGTCCCGGAGAGCCTCGACCTCAAGGCCGAGGTGTTCGCCCAGCTGGACAAGATCGTCGGCCCCGACGCGGTCCTCGCGTCGAACACGTCGTCCCTGTCGGTCACCGAGATCGGCGTGCACACCTCCCGCCCCGGCAAGGTCGTCGGGATGCACTTCTTCAACCCGGCGCCCGTGCTCAAGCTGGTCGAGATCGTGCGGACCGTCGTCACAGAGCCGGACGTGATCGCCGACGTCACCGGGTTCGCCGAGCGCCTCGGCAAGACGCCGGTCGTCATCGGCGACCGCGCCGGGTTCATCGCCAACGCCCTGCTGTTCGGCTACCTGAACCACGCGGTGCGGATGTTCGAGCAGCGCTACGCCACGCGCGAGGACCTCGACGCGGCGATGCGCCTCGGCTGCGGGTACCCGATGGGCCCGCTCGCGCTGCTCGACCTGATCGGGCTGGACACCGCCTACGAGATCCTCGAGTCGATGTACCGGCAGTCGCGCAACCGGTTGCACGCGCCCGCGCCGCTGCTCAAGCAGATGATCACCGCGGGTCTGCTCGGCCGGAAGTCCGGTCGCGGGTTCTACACCTACGAGGGCCCGGATTCACCGGTCGTCGTCGACTCGGCGCCCGGCGTCGCGCCCGTTGACCCCGGCGAGGTGCGGCCGGTGCGCTCGGTCGGCGTGATCGGCACCGGCACGATGGCGACCGGGATCGCGGAGGTGTTCGCCAAGCGCGGGTACGACGTCGTGCTCCGCGCCCGCACCACCGACAAGGCAGAGGCGGCGGTGGCGCGGATCGCCAAGTCGGTGAACCGGGCGGTGTCGAAGGGCAAGCTGTCGGAGTCGGACGGCGCCGCGGCGCTGGCCCGGGTCACGCCGGTCGCCGACTTCACCGCGCTGTCCAGTGTGGACCTGGTGGTCGAGGCCGTGGCCGAGGACCTCGCGGTCAAGCAGGAGGTGTTCGCCGCGCTGGACGCGGTGGCCAAGCCGGGCGCGATCCTCGCGACGACGACCTCGTCGCTGCCGGTGATCGAGTGCGCGGCCGCGACCGAGCGCCCCGGGGACGTGGTCGGGCTGCACTTCTTCAACCCGGCGCCGGTGATGAAACTGGTCGAGGTGGTGCGCACGATCGCCACCGCGCCCGACGTCGTGGCCACCGCACACGCGGTCTGCGCGGCGATCGGCAAACACCCGGTGCACTGCGGCGACCGGGCTGGTTTCATCGTGAACGCGCTGCTCTTCCCGTACCTGAACGACGCGGTGAAGATGCTCGAGGCGCACTACGCGCAGGCCGCGGACATCGACACCGCGATGAAGGTCGGGTGCGGGCTGCCGATGGGCCCGTTCGAGCTGCTGGACGTCGTCGGTCTCGACGTGTCGCTGGCGATCCAGCGGACCCTGTTCAACGAGTTCCGCGAGGAGGGCTTCGCGCCGGCGCCGCTGCTGGAGCACCTCGTCACGGCCGGGCGGCTGGGCCGCAAGACGGGGAAGGGGTTCGCGGACTACACCGTTCAGTGACCGCAGCCGCAGGCGCCGCCGCAACAGCCGCCACCCGCCGGCGCACCGGCGGCCGAACCGGTCAGGGCGACGGTCGTCAGCAGCTTGACCGTGTCGGTGTGGCCCTCGGGGCAGGTCGCGGGCGCGCTCGACTCGCTCATCGGACGGTTCACCTCGAAGGTGCCGGTGCACTCGCGACAGCGGTAGGCGTAGGTCGGCATGTCGTCATTATCGGGTAAGGCGTGCGCTCGGAGCCACCTTCCTGCCAAGCTGGCCAGGTGGAGCTGCCAACGTTGTCCGGCCAGGGGCATCTCGCCGAGGTGGTGCCGTCGGTGCTCGCGACGCTGGGGGTGCCCGGCTGCGTGGACACGCTCGGCCTGCCCGAGGCTGCCGGCGCTTGTGTGTTGCTGATCGACGGTCTGGGTGCGGAGCTGTTGCGCGCGCACGCCGCGGACGCGCCGGTGCTGACCGAGCTGGCGCAGGGGACGCTGGCGGTCGGCTGTCCGTCGACGACGGTCGCCGGGCTGGCCGCGATCGGGACCGGAGTCGCGTCGGGGGAGCACGGCATGGCGGGGTACACGTTCGAGGTGCCCGGCTGCGGGGTGCTCAACGCCCTGCGCTGGCGGGAGCACCCGGGCGGCGGCGAGCTGGACCTGCGGCCGGAGGACGTCCAGCCGTTGCCCACGACGTTCGAGCGGGCGGCCGCGGCGGGTGTCGAGGCGGTGGTGGTGGCCGAGGCGAAGTTCGGGAACTCGCCGCTTACGCGGGCGGTGCAGCGCGGCGCGGAGTACCGCGGCGTTTATGCGATGGGCGACCTGGCCGCGGAGACGCTGCGCACCCTGCGCGAGTCGCCTGGTTTCTGCTACGCCTACCACGGCCAGCTGGACGAGCTCGGCCACCGGTACGGCCCGGGTTCGCCGGCGTGGGTGATGCAGCTGCGGCAGGTCGACCGGCTCGTCGAGTCGCTTGTGGACGGTCTGCCGCCCGGCCGGGTGCTGGCCGTGGTGGCCGACCACGGGATGGTCGCGCTGGGCGAGGACGTGATCGACATCGACGTGACGCCGGAGTTGCGGTCCGGAGTGCGGGTGTTCGGCGGGGACCCGCGGGTGCGGCACGTGTACACCGAACCCGGCGCGACGGAGGACGTGCTGGCCGCGTGGCGCTCGGTGCTGGGTTCACGGGCGTGGGTGACACGCCGGGACGAGGCGATCGCGGCGGGCTGGCTGGGACCGCGCGTGAGCGACCGGGTGCGCTCCCGCTTCGGCGACGTGATCGCCGCCGCCCGGGACGACTTCGGGATGCTGCGCCGCACCGCGGAGCCGCTGGAGTCGCAGCTGATAGGCCAACACGGCTCGATGACGCCCGCCGAGCAACTGGTCCCGCTGGCGATCGCCCACCGCTGAGGGGCCGGGCGGCTGGTCCCGCTGGCGGTAGCGCGCGGTTGTGGGACTGGGCGGCTGGTTCCGCTGGCGATAGCGCCACCGCTGAGCGCCGGGCGGCTGGTGCCGTTGGCGGTTGCCCGCCGTTGTGGCACCGCGCCTGGTTCTGCTGGCGATTATCCACCGCTGAGGCGCCGCTTCCGCCCGGGCTGCTGTCAGTCGTGACCGGGCGGGCGGAGCCGCCGGCCGCCGCCATAGCATCCCCGCCGACCGAGTTCCCGTAAGGCACGGAGTTTCGAGGCAGGAATCCCCGCCGGGTCAGGGCTTTGGTCGCCGCAGGCCGTCGAGCAGGACGGTGAGCAGTCGTTCGGCCGTCTCGTCGCTGCCTTCCGCTGCCACGCCCACCCCGTGCCCGAGCAACAGCAGATCGCGCGGCCGCACGTCGTCGCGGATGGCGCCGCTTTCCTGCGCTCGGCTGAGCAGCACGGCGGCCGCGTCGTTGATCAGTGTCTTGCACGCGGCGAACGTCTCGGAGTCCCGGTCCATCGCCGCCTTCAGCGTGGCCGCCAGCCCACGCTTGTGCAGCACGAACGCGACCTGCTCGCGCATCCACAGCTCCAGCGCCTCCGCCGGCTCGTGCTCCTCCAGCAGCCGGTGCGCGGCGGAGCTGAGCGTTTCGATGTCGTCGCGGTAGACGGCTTCGATCAGCGTCTCCCGAGTCGGGAAGTGCCGGTAGAGGGTGCCCGCGCCGACGGAGGCCCGGCGCGCGATGTCGTCCAGCGGGGCGTCCGGTCCGTGCTCCCGGAACGCCTCGCGCGCCGTGACCAGGATCCGTTCGTAGTTGCGCCGCGCGTCAGCCCGCATCGGCCGCGGTGCCGTCATGCGCCTCACCCCAAAACCGGACACATTCTCCGGATACCCTTGCGCAACCGGAGACGTTCTCCATATGCTAGCTCCATCGAAGCGGAGAGTTCGTCCGCTTCTGTCGTCCTCTTTCGATGGAGACTTCTTGTCTGAGACAACGCTGCCCGCGTCCGGCACGGCTGTCGCCGCGACCGCGGCGCGGCCACGCCCCGGCGTGGTGCTGGCAACCCTGCTCACCTGCCAGTTGATGATCGTCCTCGACATCACCGTCATGAACGTCGCGCTGCCCCGGATCCAGGCCGACCTCGGGTTCACCGCGGCCTCGCTGAGCTGGGTGATGTCGAGCTACACCCTCGTCTTCGGCGGTCTGCTGCTGCTCGGCGGACGCGCGGGCGACCTCTTCGGCCGCAAGCGGATGTTCGTCGGCGGCGTGCTGCTGTTCACCGTGGCCTCGCTCGCCGGTGGCCTGGCCGGATCGGCCGAGTGGCTGATCGTCGCCCGGATCGCGCAAGGCCTCGGCGCCGCCGCCGCGGGGCCGAGCACGCTGGCCCTGCTCACCACGACAATCACCGAATCCCGCGCCCGGCTGCGCGCGCTCGCCCTGTTCTCCGGCATGTCCAGCGCCGGGTTCGCGGTCGGCCTCATCCTCGGCGGGCTGCTCACAGAGTGGCTGTCGTGGCGGGCCGTGCTGTTCATCAACGTGCCGTTCGGACTGGTCGTGGCCGCGCTGGCCGCCCGGTTCGTGGTGGAGCCGCCGCGCCAGCGGGCACGGCTCGACCTGCCCGGCGCGGTGACCGGGACGGTGGGCGTCGCGGCCCTCGTCTACGGCTTCATCCGCGCCGCCGAGGCGGGCTGGTCGGACACGCTGACGTTGGCCTCGCTGATCGGCGGAGTGGTGCTGCTCGGCGCTTTCCTCGCCGTCGAGGTCCGCACCGCCGAGCCGCTGCTGCCGCTGCGGTTGTTCGCCGACCGCAACCGCGCCGCCGCCTACGCCAACTTCTTCCTCGGCCCGATGGCCGGCATGTCGATGTTCTTCTTCCTCACCCAGTACCTGCAGGACGTGCGGGGCATGAACGCGCTGGGCACCGGGTTCGCGTTCCTGCCCATGGCGCTGCTGGTGTTCGCGCTGAGCCGGGCCATCCCGCGGCTGCTGCCCCGGTTCGGGCCCAAGCCGGTCGCGATCGCCGGGACGCTGTCGATGATCGCCGGGGTGGGCTGGCTGACGCAGCTGGGAACCGGCACCGCGTACCTGACCGGTGTGCTCGGCCCGATGGTCCTCATGGGACTGGGCATGGGGCTGGCCTTCTCGCCGCTCAACGTGATCATCATGGGCAGCGTCCCGGCTCGCGACGCCGGCGCCGCGGGCGGTGTGCTGCAGACGATGCAGCAGACCGGCGCGACCCTCGGCCTCGCCATCCTGGTCACCATCTTCGGCACGGCCACCCGCACCGCGACCGGCTCGCCGCACGACGTGCTGGTCACCGGGATGACGGCCGCGTTCACCGGCTCGGTGGTGATCGCGTGCCTCACCTTCGTGGTGGCACTCACCTTCCGCCGCGACGCGGACCGCGCCGCGTAGGCGTTACCGTGGCCGGGTGCCCCGCCGCAACCGACCACACCGTGGCCGCCCCGACGCCGACCGCGCCGGGGCGGCTCCCGGTTGGGCGCACGCCGAGTCCGGTCCGGACGGTGACTGGCTGGTGCGCAGCGTCCCGGGCAGCCAGGCGACCAAGGTGTACCGCTGTCCCGGGTGCGACCACGAAATCCAGCCCGGCGTGCCGCACGTGGTGGCCTGGCCCGCCGACGAGCTCGGCTCGGTGGCCGACCGCAGGCACTGGCACCGCGCCTGCTGGAACGCCCGCGACCGCCGCGGCCCGACCCGCAAGCGCTTCTAGGCCCGCCGCGCGTCTCCGGGCTTCGGAATCTTCCGGAAGTGCCGGGACACCGCGCCGTCGTAGAAGGTCTCGGTGTAGGCGGTGAACCCGAGCCGCTCCGCGACGCGCAGCGACGGCTCGTTGGCGATGTTCACGCTGATCTGCACCGGGAACTCGGGCAGCTCCCGCTCCGCCCAGTCGACCACGGCCCGCGCCATCTCGGTGGCGTAGCCGCGTCCCCACGCCTCCGGGCGGAAGCGGTAGTAGAGGTTCAGCAGCCGGGCGCCGCCGAACTCCAGGTGCTGCAGCCCGCCGATGCCCGCGACCGCACCGGTGGCGAGCGGCACCACCGCGAGGTAGCCGAACCCGTGGGCCTTCCAGTGCTCGAGCCAGGCCGTGAGCTTGACCTCGGTCTCCTCCTCGCTGGGCGGCGCTGGGTGGTAGCGGTTGGTCCGTGGGTCGGTCTGGATCTCGACGACGTCGTCCCGGTCCTCCGGGCCCAGTGGCCGCAGCAACAGGCGGTCAGTGCGGATCTCCCGCCACTCGACGCTCACAGGGCGACGGTAGCGCGCCGGTCCAGCACAATCTCGGTATGGCTGATCTTCCCCTGGTCCTCCTCCACGCGTTCCCGGTGGACGCCCGCATGTGGAACCCCGTCCGCGGCGGCCTGACCACCCGGCACCGGCTGATCACGCCCGACCAGCGTGGCCTCGGGCGGACGCCGCTGCCCGGGACCGACCGCGAACCCAGCCTCGACGACGCGGCCCGGGACGTGATCGCCCTGCTCGACAAGCTCGAACTCGACCAGGTTGTGCTCGGCGGCTGCTCCATGGGCGGCTACGTGACCATGGCCGTGCTGCGCGCCGCACCCGAGCGTGTCGCCGGGCTGGTGCTCATCGACACGAAGGCGACCGCGGACGCGCCCGAGGCGGCGCAGGCCCGGCGGGATCTGGCGCAGCGCGCGGAGTCCGAGGGCGTGACCGGCTGGCTTGCCGACGCGATGCTGCCGAACGTGCTCAGCGTCGAGACCCGCCAGACCCGCCCGGACGTGGTCGAGACGGTGCGCGACCTCATCGACAGCCAGCCGCCGGCGGGCGTGGCGTGGGCCGCCCGCGCGATGGCCAACCGGCCGGACTCCACCGAGCTGCTGGCGGCCACCGACGTGCCCGCGCTGGTGATCGTGGGCGAGGACGACGGACTCACCCCACCCGACGGCGCGCAGGCGATGGCGGAGACGCTGCCCAGCGGCGAACTGGTGGTGGTGCCCCAGGCCGGGCACCTCACGCCGCTGGAAGCGCCGGCGATGGTCGCCGAGGCGATCCTGGGCTGGTGGCCTTTCGCGTGAGGGTGCTCGACTGAGGCTGGGTGCTTTCGCCGGTTGCGGGGATAGTCGGCCGGCTGCTGGGCGTTCCTTTCCGATGGCGGTTGCCTCGCTGCGCGGGAGGCGCCGATCGTGCTGCGGAGGCGATCTTGAGTTGATGGCCCTTTGGGGTTCTTCGCAATCGAAGGTGTAGGTAGCAGCGCTGGTGGTGGTGCCCCAGGCCGGGCACCTCACGCCGCTGGAAGCGCGTGGTAGCGCGCTCGCACGTCGTCGGGTCGCACCTCGTAGCTAGTGATCTAGCATGCTAGCATCCTTGGGTGAGCGCGGAGGAGGTCAAGCAGTTCAACGTGTACCTGCCGGTGGAGCTGATCAAGCGCGTCAAGCATCACGCGGTTGAGTCGGAGCGGTCGCTGAGTTCGATCGTGGCCGAGTCGCTGGCGGCCTATCTGGACGAAGCAGACGCCTCACGACCGCGATCCAGTGAGAGGAAGAGGAACTGGCATGGTGAGCGAGGGCATTGAGGCGCTGTTCCTGGAGACGCACAACTGGGGCAAGGCAGCCCGGTTCTTCCAGGCGTTGGGGTACGAACTCGAGTTCGAGACGGATCATCAGTCCGGCCAGTTGCGCAGCAAGATCGGGCCGCCGGTGTTCATCGCCGAGATCCCCGAAGATCGTGCTCCGCGTCTGCAGCCGGTGTTGAAGATCCCCGATGCCGCGGCTGCCGAGCAGAAACTGAAGGCCCTCGGCGTCGATGGGCCGTTCGAGCCCACGCACTTCGGAACCGCGATGACCACGCTCCGAGATCCCGACGGCCGGGTCTGGGGCCTCCAGGCGCCACTGAACGACCCCACCTCGGAGGCCTAGGGTCGTGTCCGGGGAACCTGATTCCACCGCAGTTCGCACGGCACTGTGGCGGGCGCTGCACACGCTGGTGGACGACGCGCCGCACGTTCTCGAGGATCGCATCGGGTTGGAGATCGCGGGCGTCGACCAGGGCTGGCAGACACGTCCGGACATGGACCCAATGCGGACGCGGCCCAATCGCGCCTCGATCGTGGCACGCGCCCGCGCTGTCGAGGACACCCTCATTGCCTCTGGTGCGTGTCAATACGTCGTCCTGGGCGCCGGCCTCGACACCTTTCCGCAGCGACACAAGGGGCCCGTGCGCGTCTTCGAGGTCGACGAGCCCGCCACCCAAGCTTGGAAGCGGGACCGGCTTGTCCAGCTCGGGCTCCTCGACCCAGAGCGCCTGCACTTGGTGCCGGTCGACTTCGAGGCCGGTGAATCGTGGCTTGCCAAAGCTGTAGAGGCCGGGCTCGATACCGCGGAACCAGCTGTCGTCTCGATGCTCGGCGTGACCATGTATCTCACGCAGGAGGCGATCTCGACGAGCCTACGTCAAGCCGCATCACTCGCAGCGGGCTCCATCATGGTGTTCAGCTACTCGCGGCCCATCGAGATGGCTCCGCCCGAGGTCCGCCCCATCCTTGAAGGCGCCGTAAAGGGCGCCGCTGCCTCCGGACACCCCTGGTTGAGTCTGTTGACACCTGACCAGGCCACCAACATGGCCCGTGACGCAGGGTTCACGGGCGTCGACGTCATCACCTCGACCGACTTGCACGAACGCTACTTCGCCGAACGCCACGATGGGCTCAGTCCTGTCGGAGGAGAAGATCTCGTGATCGCCACGGTCGGAAGTCATCGAGTCGGCTCCGGGTAGGAGTCGCGGTCTCAGCGGATCTCACGCAGCCACCAAGACGGTCTTCACGTGCGCGAAGCCGTGCATCTACCAGAGGATGATCACCGCGTACCCGCACGAGGATCGCCGCCGTGGACGCGACCTGATGGTCAAGCTCAGTGCCGACCTCAGCAGCGGGGTGCCGAAGGCACTGACCGAGCTGATCACCCTGGGTCGGACCCTGAAGCAACCTGACCAACTACATCGCCAGATCCCTACTGGAGACTGGCGGCTTCAGACCGCTGTTACACCTTCGTTTGTGAAGAGCCCTTTGGGTGGGGTTTGGCCGTGATGAGCGTCGCGCTGCTGATTGCGGGGACAGGCGGCCGCTGCTGGGGCAGTCGTGTCCGATAGCGGGTGCCTCGTGGCGCGGGAGGCGCCGGTCGTGGTCGCGGAGGCGATCCTGGGCTGGTGGCCCGTCGCGTGAGGGCGCTTGGCCCAGGTGCGCGCTGCGTTCGCCGGGCAGGGGGCTAGTCGGCTGGTTGGTGCGGGGAAGTCGAGTCCGATGGCGGCCACCTCGCGGCCCGGGAGGCACCGGTCATGGTTGCCGAGGCGATCCGGGGCTGGTGACCCTCCGCATGAGGGTGCTTGGTTGCGTTCGCCGGGCAGCGCGCTAGGGGAGAGTCGGCAGCCTATGGCGGGCAGTCGTGCGCACAGTGCCGCCGCGCCGCGGCGCGCAAGCCACCACAGCCGGAGCGCCCCCTGCGCGCCCCAGCCACCGCGACCAGCCCCCGCCCGGCTAATTCAGTTGAGAAACATCAACGAACTCCTTGAGGGCCCCCGCGTCGCCGAGTACCTCGACGTCTTCGGGAGCCTTCCGGCGCCACAGCAGCAACAACAGGTCCGACGCCGTCCCGCGGACCGCCGTCGTCGCCTTCCGGTGCTCGGCCGTCACCGACCAGCCCGCGCCGGACGGCTGGACCAGCCACTCGCCCGGACCGTCCGTCGCGTGCAGGTGCACGTCCGCCCGGAAGCCGGGCGGCGGGGCGTCCGGGAGGAAGAACCGCAGGAACTCGTCGATCCCGTCCACCGCGAGCTCCCGCTCGACCGGTTCGTCCCGCCCCGCCGCCGACAGCGCGTCCCAGCAGTGCACCGCCGTCTCCTGGGCCATCCGGCGCTGGATGAACCCCGCGTCCTTCCGCTCCGCCCACGTCCACCTGGGCTCGGCCGGATCGAGCGCGGCCATGACGCCCGCCAGCGCCTCGACACCCTCGGCGAACCACGCCACCAGCTCGTCGTCCGCCGGACGCGGCGGCTCCCGGTAGTCGTCCGGCCCGGGAACCGCTCCGGACGCGATCTGCCGCCAGAACCAGTGGACCTCGCCGGTGTGCCAGACCAGCTCGGCCACGTCCCAGCCCGGGCACGCCGGCACCGGCGCACGCAGGTCTCGCACCGCTTCCGCCAAGCGGTCGCCGTCCCTGCGCAACGCCGTGAGGTACCCGGTCTTCTCCATGCCGGGAAAGCTAGCGGGACCCACCGACAGTTTTGAATCGCCGCAGGTCAGCCTGCGCTGCCGGGAGTCGTTCCGGGAACCGGCGCGCGATCGCGAACCGCCAGCACACCCCGAACAGGTCGCGCAGCCGCACCCACGGCGCCAGCTCGTCGGGGTCCGGCGCGTCCGGGTACGCGGCGACCGCGGCGCGGCCGTCCAGCCTGCTGGTCAGCGCCAGGCACGCGAGGTCCCACGCGACCGGCCCGGCCCAGGTGTCCTCGAAGTCGACCCAGCGCGGTCCGCTCGCCGTGGCCAGCAGGTTCCCCGGGTGCGCGTCGCCGTGCAGGGCCTGCGCGCGGGCCTCAGGCAACACCGCTTCGAGCGCATCGACCTCGTCCGCCAGCTCCGCGGGCAGGTCGAACCGCGCGATCCAGGACCGGGCCTCCGTCAGCGGCCCCGGCGCGTCCAGCGTGTCGGGGAAATCCCGCAGCGCGACGTGCAGCTCGGCCAGCGAACAGGCCACCTCGCCGGGGGAGAAGACGTGATCCGGGTCGTGACGTGTGAAACGCCACAGTGTGACCGGAAGGCCGTTCGCGACGTGCGGACCTGGGCTTTCGAACGGCGGCACGACCGGTGCGTCCCGCATCTCGAGGAACGACGAGAGTGCCACTTCGCGCGCCAGCGACTGGAGCACCCCGGGCCGCGCCACCAGCGTCGTTCCCGGCACCCTCGCCACGACCGCACCCAGTCTCACCAGCACGTTCGACCGCGTGGCCAGGACTTCCGGGTGCTCGGCGGGCAGGCGGAACCGCTGCCCGACCTCGACCGCGGCGGCCACGGCGGCGGTCGTGTAGCGGTCTCCCATGGCGTGATCTTCCCAGCCGGTGCGCACCAGTGTCGGGGGCGAGGGATACGATCCGGACTGGTCGCGTCGCCGCGGCCGCTGACACACCGAAGAGGATCTTGGAGGCAGGAGTGACAGCCGTAGCCCCGCAGCCGATTGTCACGCGTCCGTACCCGGCGCGACAGGAGGCCAAGGGTTCGTTGCTGCTGCGGTTGTTCCGCACGACGGACCACAAGCAGATCGGCATCATGTACCTGGTCACGTCGTTCGCCTTCTTCATGGTGGGCGGCGCGATGGCGATGCTGATCCGCACCGAGCTGGCGCGCCCAGGGCAGCAGTTCCTGTCGCAGGAGCAGTACAACCAGCTGTTCACCATGCACGGCACGATCATGCTGCTGCTGTACGCGACCCCGATCCTGTTCGGTTTCGCCAACTTCGTGATGCCGCTGCAGATCGGCTCGCCGGACGTGGCGTTCCCGCGGTTGAACGCCTTCTCCTACTGGCTGTACCTGTTCGGCGGCATCATCACCGTCTCCGGCTTCCTGACCCCGGGTGGCGCGGCCGACTTCGGCTGGTTCGCCTACACCCCGCTGTCGGACGCCATCCACTCGCCGGGTATCGGCGCGGACATGTGGATCGCCGGCCTCGCGGTCTCCGGTCTGGGCACCATCCTCGGCGCGGTCAACATGGTCACCACGATCGTCTGCCTGCGCGCGCCCGGCATGACGATGTTCCGGATGCCGATCTTCACCTGGAACATCCTGGTCACCAGCATCCTGGTGCTGCTCGCCTTCCCGATCCTCACCGCGGCGCTCATGGGCCTGATGGCCGACCGGCACATCGGGGCGCACGTGTTCGACCCGGCCAACGGCGGTGTGATCCTCTGGCAGCACCTGTTCTGGTTCTTCGGGCACCCCGAGGTGTACATCGTCGCGCTGCCGTTCTTCGGCATCGTCTCCGAGATCATCCCGGTGTTCTCGCGCAAGCCGATCTTCGGCTACAAGGGCCTGGTCTTCGCGACGCTGGGCATCGCTGCGCTGTCGGTCGCGGTGTGGGCGCACCACATGTACGCCACCGGCGCCGTGCTGCTGCCGTTCTTCTCCTTCATGACCTTCCTGATCGCGGTCCCGACCGGTGTCAAGTTCTTCAACTGGATCGGCACCATGTGGAAGGGCCAGCTGAGCTTCGAGACGCCGATGATCTTCTCGGTCGGCTTCCTCGTGACCTTCCTCTTCGGTGGTCTGACCGGCATCCTGCTGGCCGCCCCGGCCATCGACTTCCACGTGTCGGACAGCTACTTCGTGGTGGCGCACTTCCACTACGTGCTCTACGGCACGATCGTGTTCGCGACCTTCGCCGG
>NZ_JBEXTZ010000026.1:0-90348 GCF_040614195.1 Amycolatopsis sp. NPDC006125 | reverse complement strand
GCGCCGTCACCGCGACGCGGGGCGAACGGCCGCCGGGCGGCGGCCTGGGCGAGCGCGCCGAGCCCCGCCGCGGCACTGACGCAGGTCACGGCGTATGCGGCGCCGCGCGCCCGCGAGTCGGCCCAGACGCGCCGCTCCAGCGCCTTCGCCGCGCGCCCGAACAGGGCGACCGGATGCCCGCGGCGCGGATCACCGAAGGCCGCGTCCAGGGCGTAACCGGCCACGAGGCCGACCGCGGTCAACGATCTTGCATACACCACACACGGGACGGTAGCCCGTGCACGACAATGCCGGGTATGACCAAGCTGACCCAGCGGCTGGCCGCCTCATTGGAGGCCGCCGCCCGGCTGCTCCGCCGGTACGGGGACGACGAGGCGAAGGTGCTGGTCCTGGGCGGGGTCCGCTCGGGCAAGTCGCGCCACGCCGAGCGTCTGATGGCCCGCCATCCCGAAGTCGTCTACGTCGCGCCCGGCCCGGTGCCCACTGGCGACGACCCCGAATGGGCGGCGCGGATCGCGCTGCACCAGGCCCGCAGACCGGCGAACTGGCGCACGGTCGAAACCGGCGACCTCGCCACCACGGTGCGGAAGGCGTCGCGGCCGCTGCTGATCGACTGCCTCGGCACCTGGGTCACGCGGGTGCTCGGCGATGTCGGCGCGTGGGACGCGAAGAACGGCTGGGAACTGCGGCTGGACGAGCGGATGGAGGAGTTCCTCGAGGCGTGGCGGATCGCGCACGTGCCGATCGTGGCGGTGACCAACGAGGTCGGCATGGGTGTGGTGCCCGCGACAGCCTCCGGGCGGCTGTTCCGTGATGTGCTGGGTGCGCTCAACGACCGCGTCGCGGCCCAGGCGGACAGCGTCCAGCTGGTGGTGGCGGGGCGCGTCCTGCACCTCGACGAAAGGGCTCGGCTGTGACCCGCTTCGACATCCCCGCGCCGGACGCTGCTGCGCACGCCGCCGCGCTGGAACGGCTGGACGCGCTGGTCAAACCCGTCGGCGCGCTGGGGCGGCTGGAGGAGCTCGCGGCGTGGCTGTGCGCCGCGTCCGGGCAGGTCCCGCCGCCGCCGATCGAGCGGCCGCGGGTGGTCGTGTTCGCCGGGGACCACGGGGTGAGCCGGCTGTCGGCGTACCCGCGTGAGGTGACCGCGGCGATGGTGCGGGTGTTCCTGGCGGGCAAGAGCGGGGTGAACGTGCTGGCCCGCGAGGTCGGCGCGGGGGTCCGGGTGCTGGACATCGCGGTCGACGACGACCTGTCCGACGTGCCGGCCGAGGTGCGGGCGTGGAAGGTCCGGCGCGGTTCGGGGTCGATCGAGGCCGAGGACGCGCTGGAGCCGGGCGAGGCGGCGCGGGCGTTCGAGGCCGGCCGCCGGGTCGCCGACGCCGAGGTGGACGACGGCGCGGACCTGCTCATCCCCGGTGACATGGGAATCGGCAACACCGCGGTGGCGGCGGCACTGGTCGCCGCGGCGCTCGGGGTGCCTGCCGAAGAGGTCGTCGGCACCGGGACGGGTGTGGACGAGGCCGGGCGCGCGCGGAAGGTCGCGGTGGTGCGGGCCGCGGTGGAGCGGGCCGGGGAGCGGGTGTCGGACCCGTTCGAGCTGCTCACGGCGCTGGGCAGCGCGTGTGCTGCCGCGACGGCCGGTTTCCTGGTGCAGGGCGCGGTCCGCGGGGTGCCGGTGGTGCTGGACGGGGTGTTCTCCGCCGCCGCGGCCGTGGTGGCCGCGGAGATCGCGCCCGAGGCGGTGCGGTGGTGGCTGGCCGGGCACCGGTCGACGGAGCCGTCGCAGGCGGTCGCGTTGAAGGCGCTCGGGCTGACGCCGATCGTCGACCTGGGCCTGCGGCTGGGCGAGGGCAGCGGAGCGGTCCAGGCGATCCCGACGCTGCGCGCGGCGCGGGCGATCATCGCGGACATGGGTCTGCTGGCCGACCTTGGCTGAGGGGTTCGATCCGGGCCGCGGGGGTGGAGCCGCGGTGGGGTTTCCCGCACCGCGCACCATCGACCGGCGGGCAGCCGCCCCCACACGAGGGGCACCACCATGCTGACCGACGCGCTGCGGATGGCACTCGGCACCCTCACCGCCCTACCAGTCCCCGCACCGCGCACCATCGACCGGCGCGTGGCGGGCGGCGCGATGCTCCTGGCGCCGGTGGCGGCTGTGCCGCTCGCCGTGCTGGCCGGGCTCGTCGTCCTCGCGGGGGGTGCGCTCGGGCTGCCCGCGATCGCCGTGGCGGGGCTCGCGGTCGGCGCGGTCGGCCTCGCCAGCCGGGGGCTGCACCTCGACGGCCTCGCCGACACCGCGGACGGCCTCGGCGCGTCCTTCGACCGCGAGCGCGCCCTGGAAATCATGCGCCGCGGCGATTCGGGGCCCACCGGGGTCGCCACACTGGTCCTCGTGCTCATCGTCCAGTGTGGAGCACTCAGCGGCGCGATCTCCGCCGGGCACGGAGTCACGGCCGCCACCGTCGGCACCCTCGTGAGCCGGTGGGTGCTCGCCCTGTGCTGCACCCGCGGCATCCCCTCGGCCCGGCCCGAGGGCCTCGGCGCCACCGTCGCGGGCAGCATCCATCCGCTGTGGACGATCGCAACCCTGTGCGCCGCCGCCGGTCTCGCCACCCTCGCTCCCGGAATGGACTGGTGGCGCGGCCCGCTTGCGGTCACCGTCGCCTTCGCCGCGGCCGGGGCCGTGTTGTGGCGCGGCACCGCCCGGCTGGGCGGCATCACCGGGGACGTGCTCGGCGCGTGCGTGGAGATCGCGGCCGCCGCGGCCTGGCTAGCGCTCGCGCCGTAGCGCGGAACCATGATCACCACAACGAGGTGACGTTGTCTTGGCCGTCGTCATCGTCGTTGTGCCGCAACGCATCGCCGAGGTCCGTCCTCCCCGACGTGACGAGCAGACGCGCGAGTCGATCCTTGAGCAACTCACGCTGCGGCTCGTCGTCGGCCGAGGGATACACCGCCTGGACGAACCGGTCGGCGAGCTCGACCGGCGAGCTGGGACGATCCGCCGGTCCGGCGGCGAAGTGCCGCTGCGCGGCTTCCGAAACCGCCGGTTCCGCGTCCGCCGCGTAGGACGCGAAGAACGGAGACACCGTGGATTCGTGAGCTGCGGAGGACAACAGCGCGAACGTCCCCCGAAGTCGTACAGCCTCCTCGACGCGGTCCTTGTGCTGCGCCAGCCACCAGATCAGGGCGTTGCTGGGGGTCGCGAGAGCGTCGTCGCGCAAGTAGGCCCGCAACGCCTTTTCCAGGGCGAGCTCGTCCTCCCACTGCCGGACCTTCTTCCTCAGTTCGACGCGGCGGTCCACGAACTCGCGATCCGCGTCGGACAACACCAGCGTCACTTGCGCTGCCCACGCCCAGCGTGACCCCGAGTCGCCCGCTGCCTGCGCCAGTGCGGCGGCGAGGTCCTGTTGCGCTTGGGCCAGATCCTCCGGTTGATAGCGCCCGGCCAGTTCGCTCGCACGGTCACGCACGTTCTGGACCGCCCAGCTCGCGACGTCCGGTCCGCCCGTTCCGGGGACGAACTGGTAGTGCACCTGAGCTGAGAAAAAAAGTAGTAGTCCCGGTCGGCTGATCGGAGTCGTTCTCCGCTCACCGGGCACTCGCCGTTGATCGGCTGCGGCGGCACGGGCGGCGCGAACTGCGGCTGCGGTCGCGGTCGAGTCGCGGCGATCGCGGCCCCGATGATGACGAAAAGCACCACGACCACAACGAGCGCGACCCACCCGCCGAGCAGTGCGGACACGATCAGGGCCGCCGCGATCCCGAGTCCGATCGCCACCACTGTCCGGTTGTTCATCACTTCGCCTCCGAAATCGGCTCGTCGTCCCACAAATCAGTCACACCCTGTTGTTCGTCGAGGCCACGTCGAAGCCTGGTGAGCACCGGCATCCCACCTTCGTGACGGGAAGCCCACTCCCGGACGACGACGAACAGCCGGCTCGCTCGCACCGGGTCCGCGCCGGCGGCAGCGGTGAGGATGTCCAGCAACTCCGGACGCCCACCGAAGGCCGCCTCGGCCAGCCACGGCTCGGCCAGGTGGGACCACCCTCGGGCATCGCGTTCGTCCAGGATCGCGCGCCAGCAGTCGCTCAGACGGGCGTGCGTCCACCGGTTCCCGTCGGCTCGGCCGGGCGCGCACAGAACGGCGAAGAGGTCGTGGTCGATCTTGTTCGTCCTGGCCAGAACGGCCAGGATCCGCCGATACATCCGCCCGTCGCTCGCGAGACGGATCAGGACCTCGCGAGCGGTGGCCGAGACGGCCGGAGCGGGATGCAGGGTCAGCAGCCTCAGCCGCACCACCGCCATGTCCGGCTGGGTGTGCACCAGCACCTGCTCGCACACCGCGAGCACCACGTGCGCGAGCCGCGCGGGCAAGGAGGGATCCAGCGCCCACTCGCGCAGTTGCTTGCGCGCCTCTCGTCCGCAGTGCCGATCCACGACTGCACGGGCGAGCAGCCGGTAAGCCAGTACCCGTACTTCGTTCCTTGGCTGGGTGGCCCAGGCTCGCGCCGTTGCGAGGAGCGCCCGCACGTCGTGACTGCGCAGCAACTGATCGCCGAGCCGGTCACAGATCAGCCCCCGTTCCGTCTCGGTCAGGTCCGGCGAGACGGCGACTTCCGACAGCCACCGTCCGAGGTCCTGGTGAAGGCCGGCGTATTCGTCCCACAACCGGCCGAGCACCGCCTCGGCGTAACCGATCCGCGCGAACACCACTCGCCGGTCGTCCACCTCGGCCCCGATGCGGCCGAGCCGCGCGACCACGCCGTCCGCCTCGAGCCAGTGCTGTTCGGCAGCCGGGAACTCGACCAGCTCGAGCAGCCTGCGCTCGGCCGACGCCACCGCGTCGATCCGCGCCTCCGCCATAGCGGCGGCGGCAAGCAACAACGCACGCTGTCGTCCTTCCGGTTGCTTTTCCAGAAGCCGTTCCAGTTCTCCCGGGTAACCTCGAATCGCTTCGACCGCGGCGGCCAGCCAGCCCCGCGGACCGCCCTGGTCCTGTTCGCTCTCCTCGACGACCAGCTGTCCCACACGCATCAGGTCGCTCATCGAGGCTCCCTCGAGAACCTCCCGGAGCGGGCCGTCGACCTGTTCCGCTAGGAGCTGGATCCCGGCTTGTGCAAGGTGCTTGAGCACGACCCGCAGGGCGTCCGGTCGCTCCAGCCGCACGACCCGCCGCCGCAGATCGTCGTGGAGCCAGTCCTCCTGCTCCCGGCCGATCACCAACGCCAGTCGAGCCCGGTTCCGCACCACCGCATCGGCCAGCGACCGCAGCTCACCCTCACGAGCGGAGAACTCCCAGCGGTGCAGGGCGGAGAAGTTGACCAGGAGCCGGTCCCCGGTTTCGACGTCGCCGAGTGGAACGTCGATCCCCGCCTCTGTCTCCACCTCCTGGATCTCTCGCACCACATCGCCCTCGGGACACAAGAGCATCCGGGCCGCGGTTTCCCTGCCCGAGCCCGCCCGCCCGCTCACGACGACGAGGCCGCCGTCCGCGACAGGCACCGCCCTGTCGAACCCGGGAGGCGGCTCGAACCTGCTCCGCAACCAGTGGAGGTCATCGGCGGTGACCGGCCTGCGTGTGGCCGGTACCGGGTCCTCCCGCACCTGCCCGAGCAATTGGTAGTAGTGGTGGATCTGGTCCCCGCTGCCGGTGTGCACCGGGCCGGCCACGTCGGCGATCTCGGTCCGGTTCGTGGGGGTGCTCACCGGTCACGCCTGTCGAAGGACTGGTGGATCCCGCCGGTGTTGCGGCCGACGATGTTCTGCGTTTCCCCGTTGAACTGGTTGCCGGAGCCGCTGTGCAACGGACCGCTCGCGTGGTGGATCACCGTCGAGTTCGTCGCGGTCTCCGGCCGGCCGTCCGGGTCCTCGGCCGCCTCGACCTCGTTCCGGAAACCGCGGTCGAGGAGGTCGCCGGAGGGCTTGGGCACGCGCAGGTGGGCGGCACCGCGGTAGGTCTTCTGACTGACCGGAACCCGGACGTACAAAGCCTCGTCCTCCCCCGTGTAGCCGGTCGCGACCGCGTCGGCGAACGCTCGCTCCGAGACGATCGCCGCCACGCAGGTCGGCTTGCCCGAACGACTCAGCAGGTCGCGGACCGGCTCCGAGTCGAGCAGCCGGTGGTTCTCCACCCGCGACTCCCCGCTCCCGTCGGAGATGCCACGGCCCGAGTCCGTCATCGGGCCCACGTTGACGCTGACGCGCATCCGCAGCGGCTCTTCGCCAGCCGGACGCCAACCGACCGTGTTGCGGTACTCCAGCTCCTCCTGCAGCGCGGGCAGGAACGGGTTGAGCAGGAACGGCAGCATCTCGGCGCGGAAGCCCGCGACGTAACCGTCGCCCGTCGTCGATCGGTACTTGTGCTCCTGCCACAGCCCGGACAACCCGGCCCGCTGGAACGCCTGCTCGAGGATTTCCGGCACGGCCTCGGTCAGCTCGGCGTGGAACCTGCCGCGCCTGCCACTGAAGTTCTTGATGTCGACCACCAGCAGAGCCCGGTACGGAGGTAGTGCTTCGACGTGATCGTGCTTGTCCATCGTGATCGCCTTCCTGCCTGCGCTCCTGGTGCGAGGCACTGGCAAGACGATCCGCGAGGCGCGGTCCGGGAATTGTCCGATGGCAGACAAACTTCGTAGTGACTGACGTCACAGTCCAGCACTGTCCGCCAGTTTGTCGAGATCCGCCACCAGGAGCCGCCGACCGAGACCGAGAGCCCCGGATGCGCGGAGGACCGAGATCTGTTCGGCCACGGTGCTTCGGGACAGCCCGAGCGCACGAGCGAGCGCCTCCTGCGAGAACGGCACCTGCATCCGCTCCGGATCACCTGGATCGGCCAGCGCGACCAGTTCCAGGATGAGCCTTGCCAGACGGCGCTGGGCGCTGAAGTGCACCAACTGCATCTGGTAGGGGACCGTTTCGGACAGTTTGGCCAGCAGGTAATCGGTGAATTGGCTGTCCGCGCAGTTACGGCGGAGGAACTCGCGGAACACCTCCGCGGTGAGGACTTGCACGGTGCAGCGGTCGATCGCCTGCACGCTCGCCGTCCTCGCGACCTGCGGAACACCGGCGATCTCGCCGACCAGGTCACCAGCCGCACGTAGCGAGACGAGGAGTTCCGCCCCCTCCTCGTCGTGCCCGGTGACCTTCACACGTCCCCGCAGGAGGACCAGCACCCATCCCCCTGGATCACCCTGGCGCAGCAGGAAGGATCCGGCCGGGTAGCTGCGGGTGACGCCACGGGCGACGAGACCGCCCCAGAGTTGTTCTCCGATCAGAGCCCGGAAGCCCCGCCGGACGTTCGGCGATAGCACCACCCGTACCTACCGCTTCGCCGGCCGCCGTCAGCGCATGTTGAACAGAGTTCACCCGTTCAGCCGAGACCGTAGCGCGTCCAGGAAGGAGTCGGTCACCTCGCGGTCCCGCACGGCGATCCGCAGCCAATCTCCGTCCAAGCCGGGGAATGTGTCGCCCCGGCGGACGGCGTATCCGGCCGCTCTCAGGCGCAGCCGCAGGTTCGCCGCGTCCGGGATGCGCACCAGCACGAACGGGCCGCGTGGCTCGCCGGCCACTTCGACTCCCAGGGAGCGCAGACCGGAGACCAGGTAGTCCCGGTCCTGCTCCGCCCGCACCGCCAGCTTGTCAGCCTCGTCCAGCGCCGACGGTCGCATGCAGGCCACCACGGCGCGCGCGGCGAGCGTCGACACCGACCACGGCGGCTGCACGGCCCGCAGGGCGTCCACAAGCGACGGTTCGGCCAGGACGTAACCCGCGCGCAGGCCCGCGATCCCCCACGTCTTCGTCAGGCTGCGGATCACCACCACACCCGGAAGTCGTTCCCCCACCAGGCTTTCCGGCTCGCCCGGCACCGCGTCCAGGAAGGCCTCGTCGACCACCAGCACCCGGCCCGGGCGCACCAGCGCACGCAACGCCGCGGCCGGGTGCAGCACGGACGTCGGGTTGGTGGGGTTGCCGACGAACACCAGATCCGCGTCCGCGGGCACCGGTCCGAGGGTGAAACCGTCCGAAGCGGACAGCACGACCCGGTCCACCTCGTGGCCCGCCGCGCGCAGGGCCGCCTCCGGTTCGGTGAACTGCGGGTGCACGACCACCGCGTGTCGCGGCCGCAACGCGTTGGCCAGCAACGTGAACGCCTCCGCCGCGCCCGCCGTCACCAGCACGTCCGACACGTCCCGGCCGTGCCGCGCCGCGACCGCCTCGGCAGCCGCGTCCACCGAGGGATACGCGGCCAGGTCGTCCAGCGCCGCGGCCAGCTCCGCCCGCAGCCACGACGGCGGCGACGGCAGCCGGACGTTCACCGCCAGGTCCACCAGGCCGTCCCCGACCTCGCGATCCCCGTGGTGGTGCAGGTCGTAGTCAGCCACGCGCGTGCACCGCCGCCGCGAACCGGTGCGCCAGCGCGGGGTGCCCGGCCCAGTGGACGTGCAGGTACGACGCGTGCAGCGTGGGCGAGGCGAACCCGTCGGCGACACCGTCCCACTCCCACGCCGGCACCGCGCCCGCCCGCGGCGTCACCACGGTCCGGTGGAACTCGTGCCCCGTCACCCGCTCCCCGGCGCGAGCCAGCAGGTGATCGACCGGCGCTGACGCCGTCCGGTACCCCAGCGCGGCCCGCTTGGTCATCACCGCCGACGCGTCCAGCGCCCCCACCATCGGCAGCCCGTCCAGCTCCCGGCACAGGTACAGCAACCCGGCGCACTCGGCCACCACCGGCATCCCGCTCCGGATCGCCCCGGCCAGCTCCTCGCGCAGCGGCGCGTTCGCCGACAGGTCCTCGACGTGCACCTCCGGGAACCCACCCCCGAAGTACAACCCGGCGCACCCCTCGGGAAGCGCCTTGTCGTGCAACGGATCCAGGTCGACGACGTCCACACCGGACGCCGCGAGCAACTCCACCGTCTCGGTGTACCGGAACGTGAACGCAGGCCCCGCGGCCGCCGCCACCACCCGGCGCGGCCCCGAATACGACCCGCTCGGCTCCCACGCCGGGGCGGTCAGAGCCGGAGCCGACCGCGCCACCCGCACGATCGCTTCCAGGTCCACCCCGTCGGCCACCCACGCGGCCAGCTTCGGCAGCAGCTCCCGGGACTCGGCGTCCCGTTCCGCGGCAGGCACCAGACCGAGGTGCCTGCTCGGCGCGTGGATGTCGTCGCTGCGCCGCAACGCGCCCAGCACGGGAATCCCGGTGCGCACCAGGGCCGCCCGGATCTCCTCCTCGTGCCGCGGCGACCCCAGCTTGTTGAGGATGACGCCCGCGATCTCCACGCCCGGCTCGTACCGCGCGAACCCGAGCACCATCGCCGCGACGCTGCGGCTCGCCGCCGACGCGTCCACCACGAGCACCACCGGCGCGCCCAGCAGCCGCGCGACGTGCGCCGTCGACGCGTAGCCCTCGGTGCCGAGCTGCCCGTCGAACAGGCCCATCACGCCTTCGATCACCGCGATGTCCGCGCCCGCGGAACCGTGCCGCAGCAACGGCACGAGCAGGGATTCGCCCTGCAGGAACGGATCGAGGTTGCGTGGCGGCCGTCCCGTCGCCAGCGAGTGGTAGCCGGGGTCGATGAAGTCCGGCCCGACCTTGTGCCCGGACACCGCCAGCCCGCGCGCCCGCAACGCGGCCATCAGCCCGGTCGCGATCGTCGTCTTGCCGTGCCCGGACGCGGGCGCGGCGATGACGACGCGGTTCACCATTCGATGCCCCGCTGGCCCTTTTGCCCGGCGTCCATCGGGTGTTTGACCTTCGTCATGTGCGTCACCAGGTCGGCGGCCTCGATCAGCTCCTCGGGCGCGTTGCGGCCGGTGATCACCACGTGCTGGCGGCCCGGCCGGTCGCGCAGCGCGGCGACCACCTCGGCGGTGTCGATCCAGCCCCAGTGCAGCGGGTAGGTGAACTCGTCCAGCACGTAGAAGTCGTGGCGCTCCTCGGCGAGGCGACGCTTGATCTCCGCCCAGCCCTCACGCGCGTTGGCGGCGTGGTCCTCGTCCGACCCCTGCTTGCGCGACCAGCTCCAGCCCTCGCCCATCTTGTGCCACTCGACCGGCCCGCCCTGGCCGCTGCTCTCGTGCAGGGCGCCCAGCGCGCGGAAGGCGTTCTCCTCGCCCACCTTCCACTTCGCCGACTTGACGAACTGGAACACGCCGATCGACCAGCCCTGGTTCCACGCGCGCAGCGCCATCCCGAACGCGGCGGTGGACTTGCCCTTCATCTCACCGGTGTGCACGGCGAGCAGCGGCCGGTTGCGGCGCTGGCGGGTGGTGAGGCCGTCGTCCGGCACGACCAGCGGTTTCCCCTGCGGCATCAGGCAGCCCTCCTGCGCACCTCGGTGGCCAGCGTGTCGGCGGCGACCTCGCCCAGCGGCACGTGTTCGCCGCCCAGCCGCGCGGCCAGTTCCGCCGCGAGCCCGAGCCGCATGCGCCCGGTCTCGCAGTCCATCACCACGGACGCGACGCCCGCCCCGGCCAGCATTTCCGCGGCCTGCTGCGCGCGCGCGACCGCGTCCGCGCCACTGGTGGCCCGGCCGTCGGTGACCACGACCAGCAGCGGACGACGGCGTGGGTCCCGCACCGCCTCGACCCGCAGCACGCGCGCGGCCTCCAGAAGTCCTTCCGCGAGCGGCGTCCGCCCGCCCGTCGGCAAGCCCTCCAGGCGCGCGGCGGCGGCCTCGACACTGATCGTCGGCGGCAGCGCCAGCTCGGCGGCGCCGGCCCGGAACGTCACCAGCCCGACCTTGTCCCGCCGCTGGTAGGCGTCCAGCAGCAGGGACAGGACGGCGGCCTTCACCTCCCGCATCCGCGACTTCGCGCCCATCGAGCCGGACGCGTCGACGCAGAACAACACGAGGTTGCCCTCGCGCCCCTCACGCAACGCGAACCGCAGGTCGCTGGGCCGCAGCACCAGGCCGGCGCCGTCGCGGCCGCGGGAGCGCTGGTGCGGCGCGGCCGCCCGCACGGTCGCCACCAGGTGCGGCCGCCCCTCGCGCGTGCCGGGGGGCCGGACGCCAATGGTCCGGCCGGCGTCGGTCACCGCGCGGGACCGCTTGCCGTGCGCGCCCTCACCGAGACCGGCGACGCTGAACATCCTCGCCCGGTACGGCTTTCCGGCGCCGACGGACTGCTGCTCGCTCCCGCCGCCGCCCGGTTCGCCACCGGTCTCCGGCTGCTGCTGTCCCTGCGGGGTTTCAGCCGGGGCGTCGGAACCCGAGCCGGGGCCGTCGTCGTCCGGCGGGCCGGGGTCCTCCGGCGGCTCGGCGTCGCGCAATGCCTGTTCGAGCTGCTCCTCGTCGATCCCGGGGGCGTCGAACGGGTTGCGGCGGCGCCGGTGCGGCAACGCGAGCCGCGCCGCGACGCGGATGTCCTCAGTGGACACCTCGGTACGCCCGCTCCACGCGGCGTGGGCGACCGCGGTGCGCGCGGTGACGATGTCCGCGCGCATCCCGTCCACCTCGAACGCCGCGCACACCTCGGCGATCTGCCGCAACGCGTCGTCGCTCAGCTCGACCGACGGCAGGAGCTTCTGCGCCGCCGCGATCTCGGCCGCGAGCTGGGCGTCGGTGTCCTCGTACCGCGCGGCGAACGAGTCCGGATCCGCCTCGTAGGCGAGCCGGCGGCGGATCACCTCGGCGCGCTGCTCCGGATCGCGGCTCGCGGCGACCTCGACGGTCAGCCCGAACCGGTCGAGCAGCTGCGGCCGCAGCTCGCCCTCCTCCGGGTTCATGGTGCCGATCAACACGAACCGCGCCGCGTGCGACACCGAGACGCCCTCGCGCTCGACGGTCGCGCGGCCCATCGCCGCCGCGTCGAGCAGCGTGTCGACCAGGTGGTCGTGCAGCAGGTTGACCTCGTCGACGTAGAGCAGGCCGCGGTGCGCGGCGGCGAGCAGGCCGGGCTGGAAGTCGGTGACGCCCTCGGTGAGCGCGCGTTCCAGGTTGAGCGAGCCGATCACGCGGTCCTCGGCCGCGCCGACCGGCAGCTCGACCAGCCGGGCGGGACGGCGCAGCGCACGGGTGTCGTGGGGCGCGTCGGGGCAGTCCGGGTCGGGCGCGGCGGGGTCGCAGGAGAACCGGCAGCCCTCGACGACGTCGACCTCGGGCAGCAGGCCGGCCAGCGCGCGCACCATCGTCGACTTCGCGGTGCCCTTCTCGCCACGCACCAGCACGCCGCCGATGGCCGGGGAGATCGCCGAGAGCACCAGTCCGAGCCGGAGGTCCGGCATCCCGACGACGGCGGTGAACGGATACGGCCTCAAGCGAACTCCTTCGCCACGCGCGGGTGTCCTCGCCCGCCTGAACAGGGCACGTGCCGGGCACGTAACGGCCGCCGAAGCTCTGGCTCCCGGCACGCTCGGCCGGTCACAGTGGCGGGACCGCCCCGGAGTCGCACCGGGTTCCTGCGGCGACCGTCCCCAGGATCATCGCATACGGTCTCCCCCCGTGAGGATCGTCGTTGTGGGTGTCCCGGCAGACGGGTGGGCCGGGCTGACCGAGCCCGCGCGCGCCGAGATCGCGGCGGCCGAGGTGCTGTTCGGCGGCCGCCGCCAGCTCGACCTGGTGCCGGTGGACGTGCCGAAGGTGGCGTGGCCGAGCCCGCTGCTGCCCGCGCTGGACGGCCTGTTCGCCGAGCACGCCGGACGCCGGGTCGTCGTGCTGGCCAGCGGCGATCCGCTGCTGTCCGGCATCGGGACGACGCTGGTCAGGCGGTTCGGCGCGGAGCACGTGCGGATCGTGCCCGCGGTGTCGTCGGTCGCGCTGGCCAGGGCCAGGATGGGCTGGTCCGCGGAGGAGACCGAGGTGGTCAGCGTCGTCGGGCGCAGCGTGCACCGGGTGAGCCGGGCGCTCGCGCCGGCGGCCCGGCTGGTGGTGCTCAGCTCCGACGGCCGCACGCCCGCGGAACTCGCCGAAGTGCTGGTGGCAAGGGGTTTCGGCGAGAGCAAACTCACGGTGCTGGAGCAGCTCGGCGGTCCAGCCGAGCGCCGCGTCGAAGGCTTCGCGCGAGACTGGTCACACCCCGCGGGCGATCCGTTGAACGTCGTCGCGGTCGAGTGCGCGGGCCCGGCGTTGCCGGCCCTGCCCGGCCTGCCCGACGACGCCTTCGAGCACGACGGGCAGATCACCAAACGGGACCTGCGGGCGAGCGCGCTGGCCCGGCTCGCGCCGGTGGCCGGTGAGCTGCTGTGGGACGTCGGCGCCGGGGCCGGAAGCGTCGGGATCGAGTGGTCGCGCGCGCATCCGGCGAACCGCGCGATCGCCGTCGAGCGCAGTGCGGAACGGGCCGCGCGGATCCGGCGCAACGCGGACCGGCTGGGCGTGCCCGAACTGCGGGTGGTGACGGGCGCCGCGCCGGAGGTGCTGGCGGACCTGCCCACGCCCGACGCGGTGTTCGTCGGCGGTGGGCTGGCGTCGCTGGACGTCTGCCTGGACGCGCTGCGGCCCGGCGGGCGGCTCGTCGCCCACGCGGTGACGCTCGACTCGGAACAGGCGCTCGCGACGGCGTACCAGCGGCACGGCGGCGAGCTGACCCGGATCGCCGCCGAGCACGCCGCGCCGCTCGGCGGATTCACCGGCTGGACCCCGGCCCGGACCGTGACGCAATGGAGTTTCCTGAAATGACCGTGTTCTTCATCGGCGCCGGGCCCGGCGCGGCGGACCTGATCACCGTGCGCGGGCGGGACCTGCTGGCGCGCTGCGGGGTGTGCCTGTACCCCGGCAGCCTCACGCCGCCCGACCTGCTCGCCCACTGCCCGGCGGACGCGCGCAAGATCGACACGGCGGACCTGTCGCTGGAGCAGATCGTCGGCGAGCTGGTGGCGGCCGACCGCGCGGGCCACGACGTGGCGCGGCTGTGCTCGGGCGACCCGTCGATCTACAGCGCGGTGGCCGAGCAGATGCGCCGCCTCGACGCCGCGGGCGTGCCCTACCAGGTGGTGCCCGGCGTTCCGGCGTTCGCCGCGGCGGCAGCGGAACTCGGGCGCGAACTGACGGTGCCGACGGTCGGGCAGAGCCTGGTCATCACGCGCGTCCAGGCCCGCTCGACGGCCATGCCGACAGGCGAGACGCTGGCGAACTTCGCCGCGACCGGCACGACGCTGGCCGTGCACCTGGCGATCAACCGGATCGAGCAGGTGGTCGAGGAGCTGCTGCCGCACTACGGCGCGGACTGCCCGGTGGCCGTGGTGCACTGCGCGAGCCAGCCGGGGCAGCGGATTCTGCGCGGCGTCCTGTCGCGGATCGCGCCCGAAGTGCGCGCCGCGGGAATCGACCGCGCGGCGGTGATCTTCGTGGGCCGCGTGCTGGCGGCGGAGAAGTTCCCGGACAGCTACCTGTACTCCGCGGCGCGGGACCGGTCGGAAAAGATCCGGATCGTCCCGGACCCGGCGGGCGATTGATCGGAAACGCCGGCGGTGAATTCCGCCGCCCCGCGCGAAACGCCTCGCCGGCGGTTCGATCCTCGACCTGGTCGCGCAGGACGCGTTGACCGACGGCGCCGGTGCACCGCGCCGGCTGGCCGCTGAATCGGCCGGCCTGGCCGCCGCGCGTCAGCTACCCGCGCCCCTCGGCGGTTCGCTGACCCCGACCACGTTCCCCGCCCGGTCCATCACCAGCACGTCCACCGCAACCGGCGCCGGGTCCAGCACCGACGCCGCGAACGCCCGCGCCCGGTCCGCCACCGCCTCGCCGATCGGGAAGCCCGCCTCCTGCGACAGCTGCAGCGCGTGCAACGCCGTGTTCGCCTCGAGGATGCGCGCGGCCAGCGGCTCGGGCGCGAGCGACGCCAGCAGCGCGAGGTCCACTTGCGACCGCTTCGAGTGCAGGTCCAGGTGCCCGGCAGCGAGCTTCGACATCTTCGCGAACCCGCCCGCGATCGTCAGCCGCGGCACCGGGTGGCGCTTCACGTACTTGAGCACCGCGCCCGCGAAGTCGCCCATGTCGAGCAACGCCGTCTCCGGCAGCCCGTACCGCTCGGCGACCGCCCGCTCCGACGTGCTTCCCGTCGCGCCGGCCACGTGTTCGTGCCCCAGCGCCCGCGCGACGTCCACCCCCCGCCGGATGCTGTCGATCCACGCCGAGCACGAGTACGGCACCACCACGCCGGTCGTGCCGAGGATCGACAGCCCGCCGAGGATGCCGAGCCGCGGGTTCCACGTCTGCCGCGCCAGCTCCTCACCCTCGGGCACGGAGATCTCGACCACGACGTCCCCGGAATCGCCGAACGCGGCCGCCACCCGGCGCACCGCCTCGGTCATCAGCCGCCGCGGCACCGGGTTGATCGCCGGCTCGCCGACCGGCAGCGGCAGCCCGGGCAGGGTAATCGTCCCCACCCCGACGCCCGCGCGGAACGTCACGCCGCTGCCCGGCTCGCCACGCCGGACCGTGGACAGGATCAGCGCGCCGTGCGTCACGTCCGGGTCGTCACCGGCGTCCTTGATCACCCCGGCGGTCGCCGAATCCGCGTCCAGCCGCTCGGTGGCCAGCGCGAACGCCGGGCGGCGCCCCTGCGGCAGCTCCACCTCGACCGGGTCGGGGAACTCGCCGGTGAGCAGCGCGGTGTACGCGGCCGTGGTGGCCGCGGTCGCACACGCTCCGGTGGTCCACCCGTACCTCATCACCAGGCAGTATGGCTGGCGTGACGGAAGTACTCGTGCTCGGAGGCACCGGTGAGGCCCGCGCGCTGGCCGCCGGGCTCGTGCGACGCGGCGTCGCGGTCACGTCGTCGCTGGCCGGGCGGGTCGCCAACCCCCGCCTGCCGGTCGGCGAAGTGCGGATCGGCGGCTTCGGCGGGCCGGACGGCCTCGCGCGCTGGCTGACCGAGCACGGCACCGCCGCCGTGGTGGACGCCACACACCCGTTCGCCGAGCGCATCGGAGCGTCCGCGGCAACGGCCACGAGCAAGTCGGGCGTCCCCCTGCTGCGACTGCAGCGCCCCGGCTGGCAGCAGGGACCCGGCGACGACTGGCACTGGGTGGACACCCTCGACGAGGCCGCGGACCTGGTGGAACGCCTCGGCGACCGGATCTTCCTCACCAGCGGCCGCCAGGGCCTGTCCGCCTTCGCGCGCTGCACGCGGCCGCACTTCCTGGCCCGCTGCGTCGACCCGCCGGAGCCGCCGCTGCCGCCGCGCCTGGAGGTCCTCCTCGACCGCGGCCCGTACACCGTCGAGGGCGAGACCGCGCTGCTGCGCGAGCACCGCATCGACGTGCTGGTCACCAAGGACAGCGGCGGCGACATGACCACCGCCAAGCTCGTCGCGGCCCGCCAGGAGGGGGTGCCGGTGGTCGTCGTGCGGCGCCCGCCGCGTCCGCCTGCGCACACCGTCGCGGACGTGGACGCCGCGCTGCGCTGGGTGTCGGCGATCCTGGACGCATGATCGAGGAGTTCTACGAGGTCCTGCGGCGACGGCGGGACGTGCGCGCGGAGTTCACCGGCGACCCCATCGACGACGAGGTGCTGACCCGCGTGCTCGAGGCCGCGCACTCCGCGCCGAGCGTCGGACTCACCCAGCCGTGGGATTTCGTGCTCGTCGAGAGCACCCGGACGCGCACCGCGTTCCGCGACCACGTGCTCGCCGAGCGCGAGGTGTTCGCCGCGTCGCTGCCGCCGGAGCGCCGGGAGACCTTCGCGCCGATCAAGATCGAGGGCATCCTGTCGTCCTCGCTCGGTGTCGTCGTGACCTACGACGAGAGCCGCGGCGCCCCGGACGTGCTCGGCCGCCACGCGATCGCCGACGCCGGCCTTTACTCGGTGTGCCTGGCCATCCAGAACCTCTGGCTGGCCGCCACCGCGGAGGGCCTCGGCGTCGGCTGGGTGAGCTTCTACCGCGAGGATTTCCTGCGCGACCTGCTCGGGATCCCGGCCGGGGTGCGGCCGGTGGCGTGGCTCTGCCTCGGCCCGGTGAGCCGTCTGCAGGACATTCCGGACCTGGAGCGCCACGGGTGGCGCGAGCGGCGGCCGTTGTCGGCGGCGACGCACCGTGAGCGGTTCCGCACACCCCCATCCCGTAGCGAGCGCGAGGAAGCATCGCGATAGCGTTCTGCCAATGTGGATGGCCAGCAGGACACCTACTGTCGCACCGGATGAGGTGACCGACCCGGACCAGCCGGGCACTTCGGCACGCACCTCGGCGGAGCGACCTCACACGTTCTTGTGGCGGCTGCTCGCCGTCGTACTGGGCCTGTTCGCCGCGGGCTGCGCGGTCGCCTTCCCGTTGCTGCCGGTCGTCCAGGACACGGCGAAGATCGTGTGGCCGGCCGGCAGCGACACGCGCCCGGTGAACGCCCCGCTCGTCGGCTACTGGGCGCAGGACCTGCAGGTCGGTGTGCCGTGCGCGACGATCCAGTCGCTCGACGCGCGCACCGCGGGCGCGGGGCTGCTGTTCTCGACCGTGCCGCCCGCCCGCGCGGGCAACGGCGCCGGCATGCAGCTCAACGTCCAGGACGGCGTGCTCACCGCGACCAGCCGCGGCCAGCAGGTCGCGCGCCAGCCGCTGCCGGCCGCGGGCTGCGACGTGCGGGTCAGCTCGACCGCGACGCACACCACGCTGTCGGTGGCGGGCACCCCGGTCTACGACTCGGCCGGCGACGTCCGGCCGCGCGTGCTGGGCATCTACACCGACATCTCGTCGGCGCGGGACCCGATCGCCGGCCTGTCGGTCGGCATCACCCCGGACACCCGCTACCAGTCGTCCCCCACCGGGCTGAAGGTCGGCATCGGCGTGTTCGGTGTGCTGTCGCTGATCGGCTGCCTGATCGCGGTCAACCGGCTGGACTCCGGCACCGCGCGGCGCGCGCCGCGGTGGGCGCCGATCGGCTGGTGGAAGCTCACCAAGCGGGACGTGACCGTCTTCGGCGTGCTCGGCGCGTGGGTGTTCATCGGGCCGGTGACCTCGGACGACGGCTACATCCTGACCATGGCCAGAGTCGCCGACCAGGTCGGCTACCTGACCAACTACCACCGGTGGTTCGGCGTCGCGGAGGCGCCGTTCGGGTGGAACGACCACATCTACGAGCTGATGGCGACGGTGTCCACGGTGCCGCCGTGGATCCGGTTGCCGTCGTTCCTGCTCGGCGTGCTGAGCTGGCTGCTGATCAGCCGTGAGGTGCTGCCGCGGCTGGGCAAGGAGGTCCGGATCAGCCCGGCGGCCGGCTGGGCCGCGGCCGTGGTGTTCCTGGTGTGGTGGCTGCCGTTCAACAACGGTGTCCGCCCCGAGCCGTGGGCCGCGCTGGGCTCGCTGATCGCCCTGTGCGCCGTGGAGCGCTCGCTGGTCACGCGGCGCCTGCTGCCGCTGTGCCTCGGCCTGATCGGGGCCGCGTTCGCGCTGGCCGCGACGCCGACCGCGCTGATCGCGGTGGCGCCGTTCCTGGTCGCCGCGAAGCCGTTGTTCCACCTGCTGCGCAGCCGGGCCCGCGATTCGGGCTGGGCCGCGGTGCTGGCGCCGATCGCGGCGGCCGGGTTCATCGTGCTGATCGTGGTCTTCGCCGACCAGACGTTCTCGACGGTGATGGAGGCGACCCGCCTGCGTGGCTCGGTCGGCCCGAACAAGTCGTGGTACGAGGAGCTGTCGCGGTACGAGCTGCTGTTCGAGAGCAGCGCGGACGGCGCGCTGACCCGCCGGTTCCCGGTGCTGCTGCTGATCCTGTGCACCGGCACCTGCCTGGTGGTGCTGCTGCGCCGCGGCCGCATCCAGGGCGCGGCGCTGGGCCCGGCCCGTCGCCTGATCGGCACCGTGGCGCTGTTCTTCCTGCTGCTGGCGCTGACCCCGACCAAGTGGACGCACCACTTCGGCGCGTTCGCCGGTGTGGGGGCGGCGATGGCGGCGCTGACCGCGCTGGCGACGAGTTCGACGGTGCTGCGCTCGCGCCGCAACCGGGCGGCGTTCACCGCCGGGCTGCTGGTGGTGTCCGCGCTGGCCGCCACGGGCCCGAACGCGTACTGGTTCGTGTCCAGCCTCGGTGTGCCGTGGTGGGACAAGGCGCCGTCGATCAAGGGCTACCACCTGTCCACGGCGCTGCTGCTGGCCGCGGCGGTGGCGGCGGTGTTCGCGTTCGTGGAGAACGTGCGCATGCAGCGGCCGGGGGCGCCGCCGCCGGTGCAGGAGCGGCGTGGCCGGGCGCTGCGGCTGGGCGCGACGTCGCTGGTCGTGGTGTGCGGCGCGGTCGTGGTGTTCGAGGTCGCCAGCATGGCGAAGGGCATCCAGAAGCAGATGTCGACGGGCAGTTACAGCCTGGCCGCGGCGAACGTGGACCACCTGTTCGGCAAGAGCTGCAACCTGTCCGATCACGTGATGGTCGAGCAGGACCCGGTGTCGAGCATGCTCAAACCGGTATCGGCGGTGACCGTGCCGGAGACCGCGACGCCGGAGAACTCGACGCTGCCGCGGCCCGAGGACGAGGGCAACGAGAAGTCGTCGGCGGGTTTCCACACCGACGGCAACGGCGACGACGACCCGCTGAACTCGCCGCCGCACGGTTTCACCACGGCGACCGTGCCGATGTGGAGCAGCTACCACGAGGGCTCCGCGACGGGCCGGCTGCGCACCGACTGGTACGCGCTGCCGGACCAGCACGCAGGCGCGCAGGTGACGATCGCCGCCGCCGCGCCCCCGGGCAAGGCGACGAGCGTGGCGCTGGAGTTCGGCCGGGAGACGCCGGCGGGCGTCGAGGTGGTCCGGTCGACGACCGTGCTGGCGCAGAACGTGGGCACCGGGGCGTCGGCGGACGAGACGAAGTGGGCCGACGAGCGGCTCGACATCGGCGATCTGCCCGCGGACGTCAACCGGGTGCGTGTGGTGGCCAAGGACGACGACATCACGGGCGACGGCTGGGTCGCGGTGAGCGCCCCGCGCGTGCCGACGTTCACCACGCTCACGCAGCGGGTCGGCAGCGCGCCGGTCTACATGGACTGGCCCGCGGCGTTCGTGTACCCGTGCATGAACCCGGTCGCCTCGCACGACGGCATCTCGCAGATCCCGGCGTACCGCATCACCGCCGGTGACCTGGCCGCGGAGGCCGGCGTGGCGGACAACATCGGCGGCGGGCCGAACGGGTGGATCGAGGAGCTGGCCAACCAGCCGGAGGTGCCGAGCTACCTGGAGGGCGACCAGTCCGGCCGCTCGTGGGGACGCCTGCTGCAGATCGAGCCGTACACCGACGGCGTGGCACCCCAGGTGGAACACGGAACCGAAACGATGTGGGGCTGGCAAAGCCCAGGCCCAGGCCCCCAACAACCAAACGGCTCAACGCCAACCCGCTAAGAAAAAGCCCCCGCCAACAGCGGGGGCTTTCTTCTTTCACCACCAACAAACCGCCACCCGGCAGCAATAACCGAACACACAGACCGCCCACCCCACCCCCGCACCCCGATCCACAGCCCAGTTCTGCGCCCGACCAGGGGTTGTCAAGGTACTCTTTCCAGCCTTGACAACCCCTGCTCGGGCGTAGAAACAATGAAAAATCGGGGCGGCGGGTCCAATCCGGGCGTAGCGAAGCGAAGCCGGCGCTCTAACAACCCGCGTAGCGGCTACGCAATCAATAGGACCGCGGCGTCCACACAAACCCGTGATCAACGCGAGTCCGCGACGACCCAACGATCACCAAACACCGCATATCAACCACCGAAGGATCAAACTCCCCCAAGGAAGTCACCATCACCGACTCCTCAGGACCCCCAACATCCCGAGCCACCACGACCGGCGTCGACTCCGACCGATGCCGCAACAACACATCCCGAGTCCGCACCAACTGCTCAGTCCGCGTCCGCGAAGCCGGGTTGTAAAGAGCCACCACGAGATCAGCCACCCCAGCAGCCTCCAACCGCCGCTCGATGACCTCCCAGGGCTTCAACCGATCCGACAACGACAAGACGCAGTAGTCATGCCCCAACGGCGCCCCAACCCGGGCAGCCGCGGCGGACGCAGCCGTTACGCCCGGGATCACCCGCACCCGCACCGGCTCTTCCAACGAAGCCGCCTGCTCCAGCACCGCGGAAGCCATCGCGAACACACCGGGATCACCCGACGACACCACAGCCACCCGAGCACCGGACGCGGCCAGCGAAAGGGCATGACGGGCCCGATCGGCCTCGACCCGGTTGCCGGACGCGTGCCGCACCTGCCCGGCCCGCTGCGGCACCTTCGCCACATACGGCCCGTACCCGACGATGTGCTCGGCCTCGGCCAACGCAGACGATGCCTCCGGCGTCAGCCACTCCGGCCCGGCCGGCCCCAGCCCGACGACCACGACCTCGCCGCCCTCAGCGGGAACCGCCGCCGGTTCGGCGGCCGGCTCCTTCCGCGACGCGTAAGCCGGACTCGGCACCAGCGCCAGCGAGAAGTACGGCACCGTCGACGGGTCCACGTCGGCGAACGGCTCGACCCGCTGGTTGGACCACGTGGCCCGCTCGACGTAGTAGGCCTCGTCCAGCCGTCCGGACTCGGCCAGCGCCTCCCGCACCGAGCCGAACGTGCGGCCCAGCTTCATCACCGCGGCGGCCTGCGTGTCCGCCAGCCGCCGCGCGAGTTCCGGCGCGGGCAGCGTGCCAGGCAGGATCGTCAGCACCTCGTCGCGCTGCACCAGCGGCTTGCCGAGCACCGCCGACGCCGCCGACACCGACGTCACCCCGGGCACCGCCTCGGCCTCGTACCGGTCGCACAGCCGCTCGTGCATGTACATGTAGGAGCCGAAGAAGAACGGGTCGCCCTCGCACAGCACCACCACGTCGCGCCCGGCGTCCAGGTGCTCGGCCAGCCGCTTCGCGCTCAGCTCGTAGAACTCGGCGATCGCGCCCTCGTACCCGCCGGGGTGGTCGGTGCCCTCGGTCGTGACCGGGTACATCAGCCGTTCCTCGATCTGACCCTCACTCAGGTACGGCTCGGCCACCGACCGCGCGATGCTGCGGCCGTGCCGCGCGCAGTGGTAGGCGATCACGTCGGCCTCGCTGATCAGGCGCGCGGCCTTGACCGTCATCAGCTCCGGATCGCCCGGGCCGAGTCCGACACCCCACAGCTTGCCCGTCTTCATTCGACCTCACTCGCGAGCGCGTTGACCGCGGAGACCGCCATGGCGCTGCCGCCGCGCCGCCCGTGCACCACCAGGTAGGGCGCGGGCGCGCGCTTGACCAGCTCTTCCTTGGACTCGGCGGCGCCGACGAACCCGACCGGCACCCCGATGATCGCGGCGGGCACCCCAGCGCCCTCCTCGATCATCTCCAGCAGCCGGAACAACGCCGTCGGCGCGTTGCCGATCGCCACCACCGAGCCCGCGAGCTTGTCCCGCCACAGCTCCAGCGCGGCCGCCGAACGGGTGGTGCCCATCCGCTCGGCCAGCGCGGGCACGCGCTCGTCGGACAGCGTGCACAGGATCTCGTTGGCGGCGGGCAAGCGCTTGCGGGTCACGCCGCTGGCGATCATCTGCGCGTCGCACAGCACCGGCGCCCCGGCGCGCAGCGCGGCGCGGGCCGACTCGACGAGGTCGAGCGAGTAGGCCAGGTCGTCGACGAGGTCGACCATCCCGCACGAGTGGATCATGCGGACCGCGACCGGCTCCAGGTCCTCCGGCAGGATCGCGAGGTCGGCCTCCTCGCGGATCGTGGCGAACGAGTGGCGGTAGATCTCCGCCCCGTCGCGGATGTAGTCGATCACGCTGTTCCCTTCTGGTATTCCTCAGTGCCCGCGAGCATGTCGACGTGCGGCTCGTGCGGTCGCCCGCACCGCCGTTCGCATCCGGAGAAGTGCATCCGCACCCCGGCGGGGACGCGGCGCATCATGGCCCGCGCGTCCGCCCGCACGTCGGCGCGCGACTTCGCGCAGCCCGGCCGTCCGATGCACGCGCTGATCCCCAGCCCCGGCGCGTCCGGATCGGTCACCAGGCCCGGCGCGTCCAGGCCGAGCGGCACCACGACCGACCGCCACGGCGTCACCACGACCTCCCCCAGCGCCCGCAGATCCGCGGCCGCGAGCTGCCCCAGCACCGGCGCGCCGACGACCCCGGCGCGCCCGTCGTCGCGGGTGAACGGCCCGATCGGCACCCCCGGTGACGTGGGCAGCCGCTCGCCGAGCGGCAAGTCCAGCTCCCGCACCCGCCACGCGCTCCCCCGCACCTCCAGGAACCACAACGCCTTCCGCACGAGCGCGTCGACCGCGCCGGCGAACGGCACCCGCTCGCCGGTGTCCCGCCCGGCGAGCAACACCGCGCCGGTCGCGGAGTCCAGCGCGCGCCAGCACACGTCCGCGTCCTCGCCCGACACGTCGCCGCGGCCGTCGTCGAGCGCGAACAGGAACCGGCCCGGCAGGGCGGCCAGCTCGGGCCGCGCGCACACCGCCCGGTCCAGCTCGAACACCGCGTCGCGCACGTCGACCAGCCCGCCGGTGAGCCCGCTCAGCGGCGAGGCCAGGTAGTTGCGCACCCGCTCGTGCGCGGGCGCGGGCAGCAGACCGGCCGACGTCAGCCGGGCGGCCAGCTCGCCGGTGTCCCGCGACAGGCCGCGCAGCTGGATGTTGCCGCGCGAGGTCAGGTGCACCGAGCCGTCGCCGAGCTCCTCGGCGCACGAGGCCAGGACGTCGGCCTGCCCGGCGCTCACCCGTCCGCCGGGCAGCCGGATCCGGGCGAGCGCGCCGTCGGCGGCGTCGTGCGTGGCGAAGACACCCGGACAGGCGTCGGGGCGGACACGTCCGGGATGGGCCATGCGCTCACTGTAAACGGCGGGATCGGCGCGAAGTATTACCTGGATCATATGTAGTAGGTCTGCTACATTCCATCGCACAGGCGTAGCACTGGGGAGAACACCTATGACAGCGATGAGCCAGGTCGCGACGAGACCGCCGGAGCCGCCGGGCGACGAGCCCGCGCTCGACGTGCGCGACCTCCGCATGCGTTACGGCGCCAACGACGTGCTCAAGGGCGTGACCTTCCAGGCCGCGCCGGGCGAGGTGCTGGCGCTGCTCGGCCCGAACGGCGCGGGCAAGACGACCACCATCGAGATCCTCGAAGGCTTCCGGATGCGGTCGGCGGGCGAGGTGCGGGTGCTCGGCGTCGACCCGGCCAGGGGGAACGAGGCCTGGCGCGCGCGGCTGGGCATCGTGTTGCAGTCGTGGCGGGACCACGGCAAGTGGCGGGTGCGCGAGCTGCTGGCCCACCTCGGCTCGTACTACGTCGACCACCGGCAGCCGTGGGACGTCGACGACCTGATCGACACGGTCGGCCTCACCCCGCACGCGCACAAGCGGGTCGGCAGGCTCTCCGGCGGGCAGCGGCGGCGGCTGGACGTCGCGATCGGCATCGTCGGCCGCCCCGACCTGCTGTTCCTGGACGAGCCGACCGCCGGCTTCGACCCGGAGGCGCGCCGCGAGTTCCACGACCTGGTGCACCGGCTGGCCGACGAGTCGGACACCACGATCCTGCTCACCACGCACGACCTGGACGAGGCCGAGAAGCTCGCCGACCGGATCCTGATCCTGGCAGGCGGCACGATCATCGCGAACGGGTCGGCCGAGCAGCTCGGCCGCGAGATGTCCACCGACGCCGAGGTCCGCTGGACCCGCGGCGGGCAGCGGTACGTGCACTCGACCACGGACGCGACGAAGTACGTGCGTGAGCTGTTCGCCCAGTACGACGAGGAGATCGAGGACCTGGAGGTGCGCCGGGCGAGCCTGGAGGACACCTACATGGCGCTGCTGCGCAAGTTCGAAGGAGGCCCCCGGTGAACGCCACGGCACTGCGCGCGGGGTTCCAGCGCGGCCTGATCGAGCTGCGGCAGAGCTTCACCACCGTCCAGGACCTGTGGGGCTACTTCTTCCCGACCGTGGTGTTCCTGGTGGTGATGACCCTGATGAAGGGCTCGGTCATCCCGGGCACCTCGTTCTCCCGCGGCTCGATGACGCTGCCCAGCCTGATCGGCGCGAGCGTCGGGTTCAGCGGGCTGATCAACACGATGCAGCAGCTCACGGTCGAACGCGAGGACGGCACCCTGCTGCGCGCGAAGGCCCTGCCCAACGGCATGAGCGGCTACCTGATCGGCAAGATCGTGATGGTCTCCGGCATGACGATCGTCGGCATCGCACTGCTGATCGTGCCCGGCCTGTTCATGTTCGACGGCCTGGAGATCGACGCCATGACCTGGGTGACACTGGCCTGGGTGCTGGTGCTCGGCCTGGTCGCGACGCTGCCGATCGGGGCGGTGTTCGGGTCGCTGTTCGAGAACCCGCGCACGATGGGCGTGATCATGTTGCCGGTGATGGCGCTGGTCGGCACGTCGGGCATCTTCTACCCGATCGGCGAGCTGCCCACCTGGGTCCAGGGCATCGCGCAGGTGTTCCCGCTGTACTGGCTCGGCCTCGGCATGCGCTCGGCGTTCCTGCCGGACAGCATGGTGGCCGTGGAGATCGGGCAGTCGTGGCGGACCTGGGAGACGCTCGGCGTGCTCGGCGCGTGGGCGGTCGCCGGCCTGGTGCTGGCGCCGATCGTGCTGCGTAGGATGGCGCGGCGCGAGTCCGGGTCGACCGTGGCCGCACGGCGGGAGAAGGCACTACAGCGGATGCCGGGATGAGTGAGTCGATCTACAACCGCATCGCGATGCTGCGGGCCGAGCGCGGCATCTCGCGGCGGCAGCTGGCCGAGGCGGTCGGGGTGCACTACCAGACGATCGGGTACCTCGAACGCGGCGAATACAGCCCGAGCCTGTACCTCGCGCTGCGCATCGCCGAGTACTTCGAGGTGCCCGTCGAGGTGATCTTCTCCACGCAACCCTTCCCCCGCCTCGGCCGCGAGGAACGGACGGCTTGACTCCGGGCCTGCTCAACGGACAGTGTTGAGGAGACCTAGGAGGGAACCCGCGTGATCCTGCTGCTGTCCACTTCGGACACCGACCTGCTCAGCGCCCGGACCAGCGAGGCCGGTTACACGCTGGCCAACCCGGCCCGGCTCGACCTGGCCGAGCTCCCCGGCCTGCTGGCGGACGCCGACGTCGTCGTGGTCCGCATCCTGGGATCGGCGCGGACCTGGCAGGAGGGCCTGGACACGGTCCGGGCGAGTGGGAAGCACGTGGTGGTCCTGGGCGGTGAGCAGACGCCGGACGCCGAGCTGATGGCGTTGTCCACCGTGCCCGCCGGCATCGCCACCGAGGCGCACGCCTACCTCGCGCAGGGCGGGCCGGACAACCTCACCCAGCTGCACCGGTTCCTCTCCGACACGCTGCTGCTCACCGGTGACGGCTTCGAGCCGCCCGCCGAGCAGCCGGCGTGGGGTGTGCTGGAGCGCACACCGAGCCGTACCGACGGCCCGGTGGTGGCGATCCTCTACTACCGCGCCCACCACCTGTCCGGGAACACCCGGTTCGTCGAGGCGCTGGCCGAGGCGGTCGAGGACGCGGGCGGGCAGGCCCTGCCGATCTACTGCGCGTCGCTGCGCTCCCGTGAGCCGGAGATGATGGCCGAGCTGCGCAAGGCCGACGCGCTGCTGGTCACGGTGCTCGCCGCGGGCGGCACCCGGCCGTCCGAGGTGGGCGCCGGTGGCGACGACGAGGCGTGGGACGTCGCCGAGCTGGCCGCGCTGGACGTGCCGACCTTGCAGGCGCTCTGCCTGACCAGCGACCGCGCGACCTGGGAGGACAACGACGACGGCCTGTCCCCGCTGGACGCGGGCAACCAGATGGCGGTGCCGGAGTTCGACGGCCGCCTGATCACCGTGCCGTTCTCGTTCAAGGAGATCGACGACGACGGCCTGCCGCACTACGTGCCGGACCCGGAACGCGCCGCGCGGGTCGCGGGCATCGCGCTCGCGCACGCCCGGCTGCGCCACACCCCGCCGTCGGAGCGCCGGATCGTGCTGATGCTGTCGGCGTACCCGACGAAGCACTCGCGGGTCGGCAACGCGGTGGGCCTGGACACCCCGGCCTCGGCGATCGAGCTGCTGCGCCGCATGCGCGCGCAGGGCTACGACCTCGGCGACGAGCCCTTCCCCGGCGTGGAGCCGACCGGCACCGACCAGCCGGACGGCGACGCGCTCATCCACGCGCTGATCGCCGCGGGCGGTCAGGACCCGGAGTGGCTGACCGAGGAGCAGCTGTCCGGCAACCCGATCCGCGTGCCGGCCGCGCGCTACCGCGAGTGGTTCGCCGCGCTGCCGGAGGACCTGCGCGCCGAGATCGAGGAGCACTGGGGCCCGCCGCCCGGCGACCTGTACGTGGACCGCTCGTCCAATCCGGACGGTGACATCGTGCTGGCCTCGCTGCGGGCCGGGAACGTCGTGCTGATGATCCAGCCGCCACGCGGGTTCGGCGAGAACCCGGTGGCGATCTACCACAACCCGGACCTGCCGCCGAGCCACCACTACCTCGCCTGCTACCGGTGGATCGAGGAGGAGTTCGGCGCGCACGCGGTGGTCCACCTGGGCAAGCACGGGTCGCTGGAGTGGCTGCCGGGCAAGAACGCCGGGCTGTCCGCGGCGTGCGGCCCGGACGCGGTGCTGGGGAACCTGCCGCTGATCTACCCGTTCCTGATCAACGACCCGGGCGAGGGCGCGCAGGCGAAGCGGCGTGCGCACGCCACGATCGTCGACCACCTGATCCCGCCGATGGCGCGCGCGGAGAGCTACGGCGACCTGGCCCGGCTGGAGCAGCTGCTCGACGAGCACGCGAACATCGCGGCGATGGACCCGGCGAAACTGCCCGCGATCCGGCAGCAGATCTGGACGCTGATCCAGGCCGCCAAGCTGGACCACGACCTCGGCGTGGCGGAGCGGCCGCACGACGCCGAGTTCGACGACTTCCTGCTGCACATCGACGGCTGGCTGTGCGAGGTCAAGGACGCGCAGATCCGCGACGGGCTGCACATCCTCGGCGCGGCGCCGGCCGGTGAGGCGCGGGTGAACCTGGTGCTGGCGATGCTGCGGGCGCAGCAGATGTGGGGCGGCCAGGCGGGTGCGGTGCCCGGCCTGCGGTCCGTGCTGGGGCTCACCGACGGCGCGCCGACGTCCGAAGTGGACGCGATCGAGGCGTCGGCCCGTGCGCTGGTCGAGGCGATGGAGAAGCGGGACTGGGCGCCGTCGGCGGTCGCGGAGGTGGCTTCCGATCCGGAGGTCGCGCGGGTGCTGACGTTCGCGGCCACCGAGATCGTGCCACGGCTGGCCGGGACGTCGGCCGAGATCGAGGCGGTGCTGCACGCACTGGACGGCGGGTACATCGCCGCCGGGCCGAGCGGTTCGCCGCTGCGCGGGCTGGTCAACGTGCTGCCGACCGGCCGCAACTTCTACACCGTGGACCCGAAGGCGATCCCGAGCCGCCTGGCGTGGGAGACCGGGCAGGCGCTGGCGGAGTCGCTGCTGCGCCGCTACCGCGAGGACACCGGCGACTGGCCGAAGTCGGTCGGTCTGTCGGTGTGGGGCACGTCGGCGATGCGGACCTCGGGTGACGACGCGGCGGAAGTGCTGGCGCTGCTGGGTGTGCAGCCGGTGTGGGACGACGCGTCCCGCCGGGTGACCGGGCTGGAGCCGATCCCGCTCGCCGAGCTCGGCCGCCCGCGCATCGACGTGACCGTGCGGATCAGCGGGTTCTTCCGGGACGCGTTCCCGCACGTGGTGGCCCTGCTGGACGACGCGGTGCGGCTGGCGGCGTCGCTGGACGAACCCGCGTCGGACAACTTCGTGCGCGCGCACGTGCAGGCCGATTTGGAGTCGCACGGTGATGAGCGCCGGGCCACGACGCGGATCTTCGGCTCCAAGCCGGGCGCGTACGGCGCGGGGATCCTGCCGCTGCTGGACTCGGGCAACTGGCGGGACGACGCCGACCTGGCCGAGGTGTACGCGACCTGGGGCGGCTACGCCTACGGGCGGGGCCTGGACGGCGTCGAGGCGCGGCCGGACATGGAGAGCGCGTACCGGCGCATCGAGGTGGCGGCGAAGAACACCGACACGCGTGAGCACGACATCGCCGACTCGGACGACTACTTCCAGTACCACGGCGGCATGATCGCGTTCACACGCGCGCTGACCGGCAAGGCTCCCGCGTCGTACGTGGGCGATTCGACGAGCCCGGACGCGGTGCGAACGCGGTCGCTGTCGGAGGAGACGGCCCGCGTGTTCCGCGCCAGGGTGGTCAACCCGCGCTGGATCGCGGCGATGCGCAAGCACGGCTACAAGGGCGCGTTCGAGCTCGCGGCCACGGTGGACTACCTGTTCGGCTTCGACGCCACCGCCGGGGTCGTGCAGGACTGGATGTACGAAAAGCTGTCCCAGTCGTACGTCCTCGACCAGCAGAACCAGGAGTTCCTCGCGAAGGCCAACCCGTGGGCGCTGCGCGGCATCATCGAGCGGCTCACCGAGGCCGCCGACCGCGGCCTGTGGGCGGAGCCGGACCCGGAGCTGCTGGGGCAGTTGCGCGAGGTGTACCTGCGGACCGAAGGTGAGCTGGAGGGCGAGTGACCGGGGTGGACCTGAACGCGGATCTCGGTGAGGGGTTCGGGATCTGGCACCTCACCGAAGACGACGCGCTGCTGGAGATCGTGTCCAGCGCGAACGTGGCGTGTGGTTTCCACGCGGGGGACCCGAGCGTGCTGCGGCGCGTGACGGCTTCCGCGGCCGCGCGGGGCGTGACTGTCGGGGCGCAGGTGGCGTACCGGGATCTGGCCGGCTTCGGGCGGCGGTTCATGGACGTGCCGCCGGACGAGCTGGCGAACGACGTGCTGTACCAGATCGGCGCTCTCGACGCGTTCGCGAAGGCGGCAGGCACGCGGGTGGCGTACGTGAAGCCGCACGGTGCGCTGTACAACGCGATCGTGCACCACGCGGAGCAGGCCGCGGCGGTGGTCGAGGCGGTGCGGATGTTCGACCCGTCGCTGCCGGTGCTGGGGTTGCCGGGTTCGGAGTGGTTGCGGCAGGCGGAAAAGGCGGGCCTGCGCCCGGTGCGCGAGGCGTTCGCCGACCGGGCCTACACGCCGTCCGGAACGCTGGTCTCGCGCCGCGAGCCGGGCGCGGTGATCCACGACGCCGACGAGGTGGTCCGGCGATGCGTGCGGATGGCGACCGAGGGTGTGATCACGGCGATCGACGGTTCCGAGGTGAAGGTGGAGCCCGAGTCGATCTGTCTGCACGGGGACACCCCCGGGGCGGTCGAGATCGGCCGTCAGGTACGCGCGGCCCTGCTGAACGCCGGAGTCGAAGTGCGGTCGTTCACCAGCGCAGCGGCAGGTGCGTCACCCCGTTGATGAAGTTCGACGTCAGCCGCCGCACCTCACCATCCAGGCGCACCTCCGGCAGCATCGTCAGGAACTCCCGGAAGAACACCCGCATCTGCAACCGCCCGAAGTGCGCGCCCAGGCACAGGTGTGGCCCCTGCCCGAACGCGAGGTGGTCGTTCGGCGTGCGCGAGACATCGAACCGATAGGGATCCGGGAACTGCCGCTCGTCGTAGTGCGCCGACGCGAAGTACACGACGACCTTGTCCCCGGCGGCGATCCGCTGCCCGCCCAGCTCCGTGTCGACAGCGGCGGTGCGGCGGAACGTCAGCACCGGCGGGTGCCACCGCAGCATCTCCTCCACCGCGGACGGCAGCAGCGACGGATCGGCCCGCAACCGCCGGTACTCGCCCGGGTTCTGCAGCAGCGCCAGCACCCCGCCGGGCAACGCGCTGCGCACCGTGTCGTTCCCGGCGATCACCATGAGGAAGAAGAACATCCGCAACTCGGCGTCGTCCAGCGACCGGCCGTCCACAGTGGCCTGGACCAGCGCCGTCATCAGGTCGTCCGCGGGGTCCCGCCGCTTGGCCTCGGCCAGCTCCTGCGCGTAGCCGAACATGTCGGCCAGCAGCGCGGGCGAGCGCGGGTTGAGCGGTTTGCCGTCCGGGCCGCGCACGACCTCGGCGTGCTCCGGGTCCTGGTAGCCGATGACACGGTTGGTCCACTTCAGCAGCAACCCGCGGTCCCGCGGCGGCACCCCGATCAGGTCGGCCAGGTTCAGCAGCGGGAAGTCGTCGGTCACCTCGACCGGCAGATCGCACCGGCCGCGCGGCACCACCGCCCCGATCAACGCGCGGGCCCGCTCGGCGATCTGCTCCGCCGAGCGTTCCAGCCGCCGCCGCGTGAACACCGCGGCCACGATGCGCCGCAACCGGTTGTGCTCCGGCGGGTCCATGTTGAGGATCATGCGCCGGATGAACGTGAGGTCGTCCGGCTCGGGGTCGCGGATCTGCGTCGCCCCGAGCCAGGACGAGAACACCTCCGGCGTGCGCAGCACGTGCTTCACGTCGGCGTACCGCGTCACCGCCCAGTAGCCGGGCCCGGACGGCCAGTCCAGCACCTCGTGTTCCTCTTGCCACGCGACCGGTTCGGTGTCGCGCAGGCGGCGCAGCTCGTCGTGCGGCACGCCGCGGGCGAACACCCTCGGGTCGAAGACGTCCACATCGGACATCAGTGCTCGTCCAGGAACACTTCGATCATGTTGGCCACCGTCACCGGCACCTCGTCGGCCGCGTAGTGCCCGGCGTCGGGCAGCACCTCCAGCTCCAGCTTCGGGTACCACTGCCCGAACGTCGCCAGCATGACCTCTTCGCTCAGCGCCGGGTCGTGCTCGCCGACGACCACCTTGATCGGCACCTCGTTGCCCGCGATCCGCTCCGAGAAGTCGGTCTTCGCCCACGCCTCCAGGTAGGCGCCGAACGCGGCCTTGTCAGAGTTCTCCAGCGAGTGCAGGACCATGCCGTCGAGCCACGAGTCGGGGTGGCGGCCGCCGGTGGTGAAGTCGATGATCGCGCGGCGGCTCGACGGGTCCTCGGCCGCGCTGCTGAACAGGCCCCAGGTGTCGGCGTCCATCGGCACCCCGCTCGCGGGCACCGGGGAGATCCCGAACAGCGACCGGACGCGCTCGGGCGCCTCGGCGAGGATGTACTGCATGACGCTGCCGCCCATCGAGTGCCCGACCAGGGAGAACCGGTCGATGCCCAGTTCGTCGGCGAGCAGCAGCACGTCCCCGGCCGCCTCCGCGATGGTGTGCGTGCCCGCCTCGTCCTTGCGCGTGCCGTAGCCGCGGTAGTCGGGGAAGTAGTAGCTGAACCGCTCGGCGTCGAGGTGCGGGGTGAGCTCCTCCCACGCCTTCGACGACCCGAACCAGCCGTGCAGCACGAGAACGACGTGCTCGCCGGTGCCGACCCGCTCCATCTGCGCCCTCCAAGTCCTCGCTGACCCGTGCAGTTGGGAGCTTGGCACAGTCGCGGCGGGTTGGCACGGACCAGCAGAATGATCTCGTGAACTCCCTGCTCACCCGGCTGCCCGAGTGGCTGACGACGGTCCCCTACGACGGCTCCCGGATCCCCGGCGCGCCCGGCGACCCGGCGGCGGGCGCGAACTGCCAGGTCTACGCCTACGCGGTGCTCCGCCACTTCGGGCTCGCCGCGCCGGACCTGCGGTCACGGGAACTGTGGCACGACACGGCCTCGACCAGCCCGGTGACCGAGCCGGCGCCGCTGGACCTGGCGCTGTTCAACCGGACCGCGGACCCGTTCGGCGCACACCTGGGCGTCTGGACGGACGACGACCGCGTCCTGCACCTCTGCGCGGAGATCGGCACGCCGGCGGTGTGGACGCTGACGCAGTTCGCGGCCCGCGAGCGCTACCGCACGCTGATCGGCTTCAAACGCTGCCACCTCGCCGGCTAGCGGGACTCGCCGACCCACCGCTGCCGGCTCCGGCAGCCCTCGATGCGGAGCCTCGCCGGGGTAGCGGTTAGGCGTTTCGCCTCGTCCGCCATCCCTCCAGCGCAACGGGGGTCGCCGATCGCGGACTACACCGACCGGTGGAACGTGAACGGCCACTGCGCCACCGGCCGCGCCACCAGGTCCGCCGGCGGCTCCGGCAGCCGCGCCTTGCCACGCGCGATCACCACCACCCGGTCCCGCCCGCCGAGGTAGACGTCGGCCGGCCCGGGCACGTTCTCGACGACCCAGCGCGCCAGCGCGTCTCGCCCACCGGGCACCGCGCGCACCTCCCACATCAGCGTGTCCGCCATCAGCGCACCCGCAGCGGCGGCACGGCGGGCACCTCGGGCGCGTTGTCGATGTCCGCCTGGGTCATCCGGAACTCCTCCGGGTAGTGCTCCCGGCTCGTGCGCCGCGGCGGCTCCGTCGTCCGCCACGTGTAGAGGCACCGCCGGCACTGCAGCACCTCCCACACCCCGGCGACCGGCGAGTCGGCCAGCTTCTCCACGACCTCGAACTCACAACGTGGGCACATCGGATTCTCCTTACCGCGCCAGCATTCCCTGCAACTTGGTCAGCCAGGCGGCGGCCTCGGGCAGGTCGCGCACCGGCTGGCTGTAGTGACCGCGGTCGTCGGGCGCCACCGGGGTGGTCGCGTCGATGATCATCTTGTTCGTGATGCCGGCGGGCTGCGAACCGGGGTCCAGCTCCAGCACCGGCAGGTTCGGGATGTTCACCAGGTCGCCCGCCGGGTTGACCTTTGTGGACAGCGCCCACATCACCTGCGGCAGGTTGAACGGGTCGACGTCCTCGTCGACCATGATCACCGTCTTGACGTACCCGAGCCCGTGCGGCGTGGTCATCGCCCGCATCCCGACGGCCTTCGCGAACCCGCCGTAGCGCTTCTTCGTCGAGATGATCGCCAGCAGCCCGTGCGTGTACATGGCGTTGACCGCCTGCACCTCCGGGAAGGCCTCCTTGAGCTGCTGGTAGATCGGCACGCAGGTGTTCGCCGCCATCAGGAAGTCGATCTCGGTCCACGGCATGCCGAGGTACAGCGACTCGAACACCGGGTTCGTCCGGTGGTGGATGCGGTCGATTCGCACCACCGTCATGTTCCGGCCGCCCGAGTAGTGGCCGGTGAACTCGCCGAACGGCCCCTCGATCTCGCGCTTGCGGCCCTCGATGACGCCTTCCAGGACCACCTCCGAGCCCCACGGCACGTCGAGCCCGGTCAGCGGCGCGGTCGCGATCGGGGCAGGCGCGCCGCGCAGGGCGCCGGCCATCTCGTACTCGCTCTGGTCGTAGGCCATCGGGGTGGCCGCGACGATCGAGATCACCGGCTCGTTGCCCAGCGCGATCGCGACCAGCAGGTCCTCGCCGTTCTCCTCGGCCTTGGCCAGGTGCAGCGCGATGTCGTGCATCGGCACCGGCTGGAGTCCCAGCTTGGCGCGGCCCTTGACCTGCATCCGGTACACCCCGACGTTCTGCTTGCCGAAGTGGTCCGGATCGGCCGGATCGCGGGAGACGACCGCGGCCTTGTCCAGGTAGAACCCGCCGTCGCCGTCGTTGAGCCGGAACAGCGGCAGCACCCGGAACAGGTCGACGTCGTCACCTTCCAGCACGTTCTCCGCCCACGGCGGGTTCGCGCGCCGCTCCGGCGGCACCGGGAAGTCCTCCCAGCGCCGGATGAACTCGGCGACCTGGTCCTTGATCCCGGTCTGCGGCGGCAGCCCCATCGCGAGCGCGTGGTTGGCCCAGGAGCCGTGCACGTTGAGCGCGATCCGGGCGTCGGTGAAGCCGGTGACGTTGTCGAAGTACAGCGCGGGCGCCTTGTCGCCGAGGCGCGGGGCGGCGTTGGCGGCGGCGCCGAGGTCGGGTTCGGGCGCGACCTCCTCGGTGATCCGCAGCAGCTGCCCGTGTTCGTCCAATGTGTCCAGGAACGAGCGGAAGTCGTCGTAGGGCACGGGTTTCCTCCTATCGGTGCAGGCCGGACCAGCGGCGGGCGCGGGGCGCGGGCAGGTCGAACTGGTCCAGCACGCGGGCGACGACGTGGTCAACGATGTCGTCCACGGAGTCCGGGTGGTTGTAGAAGGCGGGCATCGGCGGCACGACGCGCACGCCCATCCGCGCCAGCGCGAGCAGGTTCTCCAGGTGGATCTCGCTCAGCGGCGTCTCGCGCGGCACCAGGACGAGCTGGCGGCGTTCCTTGAGCACGACGTCGGCCGCGCGGCCGACCAGCCCGTCGGCGTACCCGGCGCGGATCCCGGCGACGGTCTTCATGCTGCACGGGACGACGACCATGCCGTCGGTGCGGAACGAGCCGGACGAGATCGGCGCGGCCTGGTCCCCCGCGCCGTGCACGACGTCGGCGAGCTTGCCGACTTCCCGTGCGCTGTAAGGGGTTTCCAGCTCGATGGTGGTGCGCGCCCAGCGGGAGAGCACCAGGTGCGTCTCGACGTCGGGCAGGTCGCGGAGCGCTTCGAGCAGCCGGACGCCGAAGGGTGCGCCCGTCGCCCCGGTCATGCCGACGATCAGCCGCATCGCGCCTCCCTATTAGTTCGTATACGAACCTTTCGTACGCACACTAACATGCCTTCATGACCGTTGTCGACGAAGCCGTGTTCCACGTCATGCGTCGCGCCCTGCAGGAACACGGCGCGCGCTGGCAGGCGGAGCTGCCCGCGCTGACGAAGCCGCAGTACGCGGTCCTGAAGGCGATCGCCGAGGGCGACGACGTGGACCAGGCGAGCGCGGGCCAGCAGGCGGCGATCGACAAGGCGACGCTGGCGAACCTGATGCTGCGACTGGAACAGCGCGGCCTGATCACGCGCACGATCGGCACCGATCGGCGCCGCCGCATCCTGCGACTGACCAGCGCGGGCGAAGCCGCCCTGCGCGAGGCCGACCCGGTCGCGCGCGAGGTGGACGAGTCGATGCTGAGCCGGCTGAGCGCCGCGGAGCGGGCCGAACTGCACCGGCTCCTGCTGAAGCTCAGCCCGCCGCCGGCGTGACCGTCGCCCGCCTCGTCGTCAGCGCGCCGCTGCCCCGTCCGACGCCGGCGAGGCCACCGCCGAAGCACCCGCCACGAGGAGGACCACTCCGCACACCGCGCCGGCCAGCGACACGGCGGCGAACAGCGCGCTCACGGCACCGTTGTTGCTCAGCGCGATGTGCGTCGGCCCGGAGGTGACCGCCACCCCGGTGCCTGCCCAGGCCACCGCGACCCGCGGCAGCACGCGGCCCGAACCCCGGCGCCGCACCAGGCTCAGCACCGCGACGGCGCCCCCGGCGACCAGCAGGCCTTGCGCGAGCAGGAAGGACTTCTGCCCGGCCGTGTCGAACCCGGCCGGCCCGCCCCAGCGCGCCCCGGACACCGACCACGCGAGCAGCATCGCCGCGTAACCGAGAACGACCACCGCAGCCGGTGTCACGAGCGGGCCGGGCCGCCGCGGGGCCAGCTCCGGCACCCGGATCCGGAACACCACCGGCCACCGGTCCCGCGCGTAGCCGACGAACGCGGCCAGCAACCCGACGGCCTGCGCCACGAACCCGCCGTACACCACGGCGTAGACCCAGCCCTGCAGCCCGTTGTCCGCCGGCGCCGGGGAACCACCCAGCACCACCTGCGCGACCAGCCCCACCGGCAGGCCGAGCGCGATCGGCGCGAGCAGTCCCGTCGCCGCCCAGACCGGTCCCAGCGCCAGCACCCGCGGCAGCCGCCTGCCCCACGGGAAGGTCAGCGCGAGCACGAGCGCGATGGCCGCCAGCTCCATCAGCCCGGTGATCACGTCCCCCACCAGGTGCCGCGCGTCCAGCAGTTCCGCGGCTCCGGCGGCGGTGGCGGCACCGGCGCTGCTCCCGGACAGCCACATCACCTTCAGCGCGAGGTACGGCACGCAGGCCGCGATCGTCGCGCAACAGATCCCCAGCCGGACCGGCCCCGGCCCGCTCCGCCGCACGTCGACGGCCCCCATCGTCACCATGACCGGGAACGTATCGGCGCGGAACTGAGATCGCGCTGAGGCCGCTCAGGGGCACTCCTCCTCCGCGTCGTTCTGCCACAGCATCGCCGCGTGCAGGGCCGCGATCAGCCGTTCGTCGTCGGCCACGCTCGGCTCGCTGCCCAGCGGGATCCAGCGCTGGCACACCTCGCGGCCGTCCTCGTACCCGGTCAGCAGCATCCCCGGGTACGACAACGTCACCGGCTCGCCGTCCGGCCCGTCCACGTCGACCCGCCGGAGGTGCATCGCCACCCGCACCTGCCGCTTCCCGCCCATCCGCACCTGCCCACCTCGACCCCGGTATCCCGAGGTCGCGGCCGGGACCGCGTTGGTTACCGCGCCGATCCTCCCGATTCGGCAACGGCGGGCACCCCTTCCGTGCCGCGCCCGGTCGGCGCAGGCAGAATTGGCCCCCGCAACCGCGAGCAGGGAGTGATCAGCATCGTGACAGTGGCCGTGCAGTCGATCGAGCAGAAGATCGCCGAGGAGCTCGGCGTCCGCGAAGGGCAGGTCAAGGCCGCCGTGGACCTGCTCGACGGCGGGGCGACCGTGCCGTTCATCGCGCGGTACCGCAAGGAGGTGACCGGCGCGCTGGACGACGCCCAGCTGCGCACGCTGGAGGACCGGCTGCGTTACCTGCGGGAGCTCGACGAGCGCCGGGCCGCGATCCTCGAATCGATCGACAGCCAGGGCAAGCTCACCGAGGAGCTGGCCGAGGCGATTCGCGCCGCGGACACCAAGGCCCGGCTGGAGGACATCTACCTCCCCTACAAGCCGAAGCGGCGCACGAAGGCGCAGATCGCCCGCGAGGCCGGCCTGGAGCCGCTGGCCGACGGCCTGTTGAACGACCCGAACACCGACCCGCAGGCCGCCGCGGCTGTGTTCGTCGACCCCGAGAAGGGCGTCGCGGACGCGCAGGCCGCGCTGGACGGGGCTCGCGCGATCCTGGTCGAGCGCTTCGGCGAGGACGCCGACCTGATCGGCGAGCTGCGCGAGAAGATGTGGTCGGAGGGCTACTTCTCGTCGAAGGTCCGCCAGGGCAAGGAGACCGAGGGCGCGAAGTTCGCCGACTACTTCGACTTCGCCGAGCCGTTCACGAAGATGCCCTCGCACCGGGTGCTGGCGATGCTGCGCGGCGAGAAGGAGGAGGTCCTCGACCTCACCGTCGAGCCGGAAGAACCCAGCGACGAGCCGAAGGTGGGCCCGTCGGAGTACGAGCGCCGCATCGCGCAGCGCTTCGGCATCACCAACGAGGGCCGCCCGGCCGACAAGTGGCTGCAGGACACCGTGCGGTGGGCTTGGCGCACCAAGATCCTCCTGCACCTCGGCATCGACCTGCGGATGCGGCTGCGCCAGAAGGCCGAGGAGGACGCGGTGAACGTGTTCGCCGCGAACCTGCGCGACCTGCTGCTGGCCGCGCCCGCCGGCACCCGCGCCACGATGGGCCTCGACCCGGGTTTCCGCACCGGCGTGAAGGTCGCCGTCGTGGACGCGACCGGCAAGGTCGTCAACACCCACACGATCTACCCGCACCAGCCGCAGAACCGCTGGGACCAGTCGATCGACGAGCTGGCCAAGCTCTGCGCCGCCCACTCGGTGGACCTGATCGCGATCGGCAACGGCACCGCGTCCCGGGAGACCGACAAGCTCGCCATCGAGCTGATCAAGCGGCACCCCGAGCTGAAGCTGACCAAGGCCGTCGTCTCGGAGGCGGGCGCGTCGGTCTACTCGGCGTCCGCGTTCGCCTCGCAGGAGCTTCCCGAGCTGGACGTCTCGCTGCGCGGCGCGGTGTCGATCGCGCGGCGCCTGCAGGACCCGCTGGCCGAGCTGGTGAAAATCGACCCCAAGTCGATCGGCGTCGGGCAGTACCAGCACGACGTGTCCGAGGTGGCGCTCTCCCGCTCCCTGGACGCGGTGGTCGAGGACTGCGTGAACGCGGTCGGCGTGGACGTCAACACCGCGTCGACTCCGCTGCTGACCAGGGTCTCCGGCATCACCGCCGGCCTGGCCGAGAACATCGTCAACCACCGCGACACGCACGGCCCGTTCCGGTCGCGCTCGGCGCTGAAGGACGTCGCGCGGCTGGGCCCGAAGGCGTTCGAGCAGTGCGCCGGCTTCCTGCGGATCCGCGGCGGCGACGACCCGCTGGACTCCTCCAGCGTGCACCCCGAGGCCTACCCGGTCGTGCGGCGGATCCTGTCGAAGACCGGCATCGAGCTGCGGGAGCTGATCGGCAACGAGCGGGTGCTGCGCAAGCTGCGCCCGGAGGACTTCGTCGACGAGACCTTCGGCCTGCCGACCGTCACCGACATCCTCGCCGAGCTGGAGAAACCCGGCCGCGACCCGCGCCCGGCGTTCAAGACCGCGACGTTCGCCGAGGGTGTGGAGAAGATCGGCGACCTCAAGCCGGGCATGCGGCTGGAGGGCGTGGTGACGAACGTGGCCGCGTTCGGGGCGTTCGTCGACATCGGGGTGCACCAGGACGGCCTGGTGCACGTGTCGGCGATGTCGAAGAACTTCGTCAAGGACCCGCGTGAGGTAGTCAAGCCGGGTGACATCGTCAAGGTGAAGGTGCTCGAGGTGGACATCCCGCGCAAGCGGATCTCGCTGACCCTGCGCCTGGACGACGAGGTCGGCGGCGGCCGCGGCAAACCCGCTGGTGGCGGCGGCGGTGAGCGCCGTGGCGGGCAGCCGCGCAAGGGCGGTCAGCCGAAGCGGCGCGAGCCCGCCGGCGGTGGCGGTGCGCTGGCCGACGCACTGCGGAAGGCCGGCTACGGTCGCTAAAACGCCGTTCAGGGTTCATCATCGAGGGGTGCAGTGGGCCGACTCCCTGGCAGATCGATCCGCGCGGCGTTGGCTGCGCGGGATCGCCGGGCGGCTCGACTCCGGCTGGCAGGCGCTGGCCGGAGACCCCTCGGTGTGGCGGGCGTTCGGCAGGCACCTGGCCGCTGTCGACGACGCGGTGCGGTGCGAGCAGGACATGGTCCCGCGCCAGGAGCCGGTGAGCAGGCTCGTCCTGCTGACCGGTCACGCGCACGACGTGTGGACCGAGGCGGCGGAGGTGGACTGGCAACCGCCCGCGGATCCCGGCGACTGGACCGACCGGGAGTGGACGGGGCTGCGCCTGCTCGCCTGCCTCCGCCTCGCGGCCGACGAGCCGCGTGGCCCGAAGCTGCCCGCGGCCGCGGAATTCGCCCGGAGCCGTCCTGCCGGAACCGGTGAACAAGTGAACAATCGGCGCGAATACTTCCGCTGAAATTAGGGAAAAAGCCGCCGAACGGCACTGGTGAATCGTTGACGGGCTTGCCTAGTATCGGATTTCCTTTTTTCCGGTCGGGGGCGATGCCGTTGGTGTTCTTCCGCATCCTGGGACCGCTCGAAGCGGAGGCCGGGGGCCGTCGCGTGCCGCTCGGCGGCCCGAAACCGCGCCTGCTGCTGGCCGCCCTGCTGCTCCAGCCCGGCGTCGTGGTGTCCGCAGACGCGCTGACGGACGTGCTGTGGCCGGGGCGCGCGCCGCGGTCCGCCGCCGCGAACCTGCGCACCTATGTGCACGGCCTGCGCCGCGTGCTCGGGGACCGCATCGAAAGCGGCCCGGGCGGGTACCAGCTGCACGCCGGGCCGGACGAGCTGGACGCGACGCTCGCCGAGCGGCTCGTGGCGCGGGCGCGTGCCGAAGAGGCGCCGGTGCTGCTCGACCGGGCGGCCGCGCTGTGGCGCGGCGAGGTGCTGGAAGACCTGCCGCACCACCACACCTGGTCGTCCGCCGTCGCGCGGCTGAGCGAGCTGCGGTTGTCGGTGCAGGAGGAACGGTTGCGGTTCCACGTGTCGGCCGGGCGGCACGCCGAGGCGATCGTGGAACTGCGTGGCCTGCTGGCCGAACAGCCGTTGCGGGAGGAGCTGTGGCGGCTGCTCGTCGTCGCGCTGGGCGCGAGCGGGCGGCAGGGTGAGGCGCTGGCCGCGTACGCCGAAGCCGAGCGCGTGCTGCGCGCGGAGCTGGATGCCGAGCCGGGCGTGCGGCTGCGGCAGGCGGTGGCCGAACTGGACGCGCCGGCGCCGGTGTGCCAGCTACCGCTGGACCTGCCCGACTTCACCGGCCGCGAGAGGGGGCTCGCGGAGCTGACCGGCTTGCTGGACGGCGAGCACCCCGCCGTCGTGGTGTTGTCCGGGCCGCCCGGCGCGGGGAAGTCGGCGCTGGCCGTGCACGCCGCCCACGCCGTGCGCGATCGCTACCCCGACGGCCAGCTGTACGTGGACCTGCGTGGCACGTCGGGCTCGCCGCGGCGGCCGCTGGACGTGCTGGCCGAACTGCTGCACGCGCTCGGCGTGCCGGACGCCGGGATCCCGCGCGGGCTCGACGAGCGGTCGGCATTGCTGCGGTCGCGGCTGGTGGGACGGCGGGTGTGCGTGGTGCTCGACGACGCGGGCAGCGCCGCGCAGGTGCGGCCGCTGCTGCCCGGCGCGGGCGCGGCCGCGGTGCTGGTGACCAGCCGGGGCAGGCTGCCCGACCTCACCGTCGCCCGGCACGTCGACGTCGGCGTGCTGACGGCCGCGGAGGCCACGGAGCTGCTGGGCCGGATCGCCGGGGCGGGCCGCGTGGCGGCAGAACCCGAGGCGGCGGCCGGGATCGTCGAGGCGTGCGGCCGGTTGCCACTGGCGATCCGCATCGCCGGAGCACGGCTTTCCCACCGTCGCGAATGGACACTCCGCGCGCTTGCCGCCCGGTTGGCCGACGAGCGCCGCCGCCTGGACGAGCTGCGGGTCGGCGACCTGGCGGTGCGGGCGAGCCTCGCGCTGAGCCACGACCAGCTGCCCGGCAGCTGCGCCCGGGCGTTCCGTGCGCTGGGCGGGCTCGGGCCGCTGCCGTTCCCCGGCTGGGTGGTCGGGGCGCTGCTCGGGCGGGAGCACGCGGACGACGTGCTGGACGTGTTGGTCGACGCGCACCTGGTCGAGCTGGTCGGCGATCAGCCCCGGTACCGGCTGCACGACCTGGTGCGCTGCTACGCGCGGGAACTCGGGGAGCCGGATCCGGACGGCGTCCGCCGCGTGGTCGAGGGGTACCTCTCGCTCGCCACTGAGGCGGCGGAGCGGATGCCGGTCCGCTTCTTCGGCGCCGCGCCGGAGCCGAGGTCGGCGGACTGGTGGCGCCCGGACCGGCTGGACGATCCGGTGGCGTGGTTCGCGGGCGAGCGACCGGCGCCGCTCGTCGAACTGGCGGTGGCCCACGGTCTCGACGCGCTCGCGTGGCGGCTGGCGGCGGCGTTCACCCCGTACTTCGACCTGCGCGGGCACCACGAGGACTGGCGCCGTACGCACGAACTGGCGCTGGGCGCCGCCGAGCGGGCGGGCGAGCCGCGCGGGCAGGCGCTGGTGCTGCGCAACCTCGGGCAGCTCGAGGTCTACCAGGACGACTACACCGCCGCGCGCGAGGCGTTCGAGCGGTCGCTGGCGTTGTTCCGGAGCATCGGCGACGACCAGGGCGCGGCCGTCGCGCTGGCCGGGTTGAGCACGATCCGGCGCGTCGCGGGCGAGCACGAGATGGCACTTTCGCACTGCCACGACGCGCTGGAGCTGTTCATCCGCAGTGGCGACCGGCATGGCGAGGCGGTGGTGCGGATCGCGATCGGCTCGGTGTGGCTGGCGCGGGGCTGCCACGCCACGGCCGAGCGCTGGTTCACCGACGCGCGTGAGGCGTGTGTCGAGATCGGTGACCGGCACCGCGAAGCGCACGCCCGGCACCGGATGGCGTTGCTGCACCAGCAACGCGGCAACCTCGGGCGGGCCCGCGAGGAGCTGGACCGGGCGATCGCGATCTTCGGCGAGCTGGGCGACGACCACTGCGTGGGCTACGCGCACCAGAGCCTCGGGGAGCTGTGCCTGCGCAGCGGCGACCTCGCGCACGCGAAGCTCCTGCTGGTGAACTCGCTGTCGGTGCACCGGCGCGACGGCGACCGGCGGTCCGAGGCCGAAGCGGGGCAGCTGCTCGGCGAGTTGCACGAACGGCTCGGACAGGTGCGCGAGGCCCACGGCCTGTTCCGGCGATCGCTGGAGATCTGGTCGGAGCTCGGCGCCGAAGAAGCGGCGGCCGCGCTGCGGGAACGGTTGAGTCACCACCCATTGACCATGATCGCGGGCGGGTCCATCCTGGTGCCCTCCGAGAGAGCCGGGAGGCAGCCATGAGCACCTTCGTCGTGGTCGGCGGCGCCGGGCGGACCGGCCGCCGCATCGGGGAACAGCTCGCGAGCGGCGGTCACCGGGTGGTGGTGGCGAGCCGGAGTTCGGAGCCCCCGCTGGACCTGACGGCGAAACCGGACCCGGCGCTCTTCGCCGGCGCCGAGGGGGTCGTGATCGTCGCGGAGCCGCCGAAGGAGCCGGACGCGGCGGAGGCCGCGATGCACGGCGGTGTCTCGGCGATCGCGGAAATCGCGGCACGCGAGGACATCCCGGTGGTGCTGGTGTCCCAGATCTACCTGACGCGGCCGGCGGAGCACCCGGAGATGAGCGCGCGCATCGAGGCCCGCGCCAGGGGCGAGCAGGCGCTGCGGGAGAGCGGCGCGCAGTACACGATCGTGCGGCCGAGCTGGCTGCACGACCTGCCCGCCGCCGGGGTGCGCGTCGAACAGGGCGACACCGGCGAGGGCCGGGTCTCGCGCGACGCGGTGGCCGACGCCGTCGTGGCCGCGTTGTTCGACCCGTCGGCGTCGGGCAAGACGTTCGAGCTGTACGACGACGAGGACTCGCCGCGGCCGGACTGGCCGTCGGTGTTCGCCGCGCTGCACCCCGATCAGTGACCGGGTAGCGGGTCCAGCACCTGCTTGCTGTGGTGCTGGTAGATGATCGACGTCCGGAACGTGACCATCTCCCTGCGGCTGGTGAACCGCTCGAGCAGGAACGCGTGCAGGTGGTCGATGTCCTGCGCGGTGACGTGCACGAGGAAGTCGTCGCTGCCCGCGATCGTGAAGACCGAGATGACCTCGGGCAGCTCGGCGAGCGAGCGTTCGAACGCGTCCACCACGTCCCGCGTCAGCGGCCGGATCTGCGCCGCGACGATCGCCTGCACGCCGCGGTTGAGGGCGCCGAGGTCGATGTCGGCGTGGTAGCCGCGGATCACGCCGCGCTTGCGCAGCAGGCGGATCCGTTCCAGACAGGTCGACGGCGCGATGCCGACCTTGCGCGCGATGTCCCGGTTCGACTGCCGCGCATCCTCCTGCAGAAGCCGCACGATCGCCGAATCAAGTTCATCCATGTTCGCAGCTCCGATGGTCGTGCCGAATATCGTTCGGCGGCGGCGCTTCGTGGTTGTGCATCAGCCTAGCTTTTCGCGCATGGAGCATGAAGAGGTGAAAGTCCGGCGCGGTCCCCGCTCGGGGCTGCCGGTCGTCGTCGCGATCCACTCCCGTGCGCTCGGCCCCGCGGCCGGCGGCATCCGGCTGCGCCGGTACCCGGACTGGCGGGACGGCCTGGCGGACGCGTTGCGCCTGTCCGAGGCGATGACCGACAAGAACGCGGCCGCCGGGCTGGATTTCGGCGGTGGGAAGACGGTGATCGCGCTCGGGCCGGGGACGGAGCTGACGCCGTCGCTGCGGGAGGCGGCGCTGCTCGACGTGGGCGAGCTGATCGAGTCGTTCGGGGGCACGTACTTCGGCGGCCCGGACGTCGGGACGGGCCCGGACGACATGGTGGTGGTGCGGCGCTCGACGTCGCGGGTGTTCTGCCTGCCGCCGGAGCACGGCGGGACGGGTTCGTCGAGCATCCCGACCGCGCTGGGGGTGTTCGCGGCGCTGCGGGCCGGGGCGCGACACGTGTTCGGCAGCGCCGAACTGACCGGCCGCACGGTGGTCGTCAGCGGGCTGGGTTCGGTGGGCGCGCTGGTGGCGCAGCACGTGGCAGCGGCGGGCGCGCGGGTGGTGGTGTCCGATGTGGACCCGGCGAAGCGCGCTTCCGGTTACGAGTGGGTGGACCCGGAGAAGGCGCTGCGCGCGCCCGCGGACATCGTGGTGCCGGCCGCGGTGGGTGGCGTGCTGTCCGCGGAGCTGGTGCCCGAGCTGTCCGCGCCGCTGATCGTCGGCCCGGCGAACAACCAGCTCACGTCCGAGACGGTCGCGGACGACCTGGCCGCGCGGGGAATCGTGTGGGTGCCGGACTTCATCGCCAGCGCGGGCGGCGCGGTGTACACGCTGCTGCGCGAGGTGGAAGGCCTGCCACACGAGGAAGCGACCGCCCGCGTGGAGGCGATCGGCACCACGGTGTCCGAGGTGCTGGACACCGCGCGGGACAAGGGAACGACCCCGCTGCGGGAAGCACGAGCCCGGGTAGCGGCCCGGCTGGCCTGACACGCACCCGGGTGACGACCCGGCTGGCCTGACACGCGCCCAGGTGGCGGGTCGGCTGGCCTGACACGCGCCCGGGTAGCGGGTCGGCTGGCCTGATGGCGGCGCCGATCGGTCACGTCTCGTGGCAGATCAGCGCCGCCCCACTCGTTGTCCGCCCCCGCCCATTCACCACAACGCCAACAGCCGCCCTACCCCCGACAAACCACCACCCACCCTGACCAACCGCCGGCCGCTCCCTACACCACAGCACCCGTGGCGACCCTGCCCCTGGAATCGCCGCCCACCTGCCCAACCACCGGCCATTCCCATCACTACAACACCCACCCCCGGAACCGCCGCCCACCTGCCAATCCCCAGCACCACAACAGCCGCAGCAGCCCCACCCCCGGAACTGTCGCCCACCGGCCAGTCCACATCGGACATTCACCGCGCCTCGCGCAGCCGATCGTCGTAGGCCTCGCGCGCGTCGAGCAGTTCCTCCCAGTGCTCGCCGACCCAGGCGCACACGACCTTCATCGGCTCCAGCATGCTGCGCCCCAGGGCCGTGAGCTCGTACTCGACGCGCGGCGGCGCGCCGGGGTGACTGTTGCGGCGGACGAGCCCGTCACGTTCAAGGCCGCGCAGCGATTTCGTCAGCCCTTTCGGGGTGACCCGCCGCAGGGGCACCCGCAGTTCGGAGAAGCGCCGTGGACCGTGCTCGAGGCACGCGATCACCAGCGGGGCCCACTTGTCGCCGAAGCGGATCGGCGTCAGGCCCGACGGGCAGAGCTCGTCGAACATGTCCGGTGGCAGGGGTTCGCGCATACTGCCACGGTAATCGGTATCCGAGAGGAAACCGGGACGCTGGCTACGGTCTCGCCATGAGCAGAATCGTGATTTTCGGCGCCGGCGGGCGCGCGGGACGGCAGGCGGTCGCGGAGGCCGCGCGGCGCGGGCACGAGGTGACGGCGGTGGTGCGCGACCCGGCGAAGCACCGGGCGCCAGACGGGGTCGAGCTGGTGGCCGGCGACGTCACGGACGCGAATTCGGTGGCCTCGCTGGTGAAGGACCAGGACGCGGTGATCTCAGCGGCCGCGGTCTACGGGGCGGGCACCGACCCGCAAGCATTCTTCACCTCGTCGGGACGCGCATTGGCCGCGTCGGGCGCGGCGCGGGTGATCGTCGTGGGCCTGTCGTCACTGGCGCCGGACGCGGCGGGCCGGCCGCTGAAAGATGCCCCCGGTTTCCCGGCAGAGTTCCGCCCGTTCATCGCAGCGCACGCGGCCGGCCTGGACCTGTTGCGCGCCAGCGACCTGGACTGGCTCTACGTGAGCCCCGCGGGAGACTTCGACCACGAGGGCGACCGCACCGGCTCATACCGGGTGGCGGCCGCCGGCGACCCGGAGGCGCGCGTGTCCTACGCGGACTTCGCGATCGCCCTGGTGGACGAGGCATCAAACCCCCAGCACCGGCGGCAACACCTCCTGATCACCGGCGCCTGATCAACTCGCCCCACGGACACGCGCCGGTGGAGGCAACACCTGCCACCACCGGCGCCCAACCACCCACGCGCCAGCCGCCACGGCAGCACCCCGCCGAGCACCGGCGCTCCCCGCAGCCACACGCCGGCACGGCAAGACGTGCCGACCACCGGCACCTGACCAACACTCCACGCGCACACGTCCCGACACGCCAACACTCGCCAGCCACCGACGCCCAACCAACACTCCACAGGCTCACGCGCCGGTGCGGCAACACCTGACGATCACCGGCGCCCAACCAACCCTCCCTACGCGCCGGCCGCCACGGCAGCACCCCGCCGAGCACCGGCGCTCCCTCGGCCGCGTGCCGGCGTGGTCTCGCACCCCCGTCAGCGCGCGCCGCCACCCCAGGGCCCGACGGTCAGTGGCCCGCACCCCTTCGGTACCACCACTCCACCGACTCTCGAAGTTTGATCGCACATAACCGCTGATCAGAAGTTCTTGACCTCTAGTAATGTCGAGGTTACATCCTGGTCCGCATGGAACCTCTTGATGTTGCGGTGATCGTCGGAAGCACCCGGGACGGCCGGTTCGGCCCGGTGGTGGCGCAGTGGTTCGCCAGGCAGGCGGCCGAGCACGGCGAGTTCCGGGTCGACGTGATCGACCTGGCCGACGCGAACCTCCCCGCCACCCTGTCCGGCCGGCCGACTCCCGAGGTGGCGGCGGTCAGCGAGCGCTTGGAGAAGGCGGACGCGTTCGTCGTGGTGACGCCGGAGTACAACCACAGCTACCCGGCATCGCTGAAGACTCTGCTGGACTGGCACGGCACGCAGTGGCAGGCGAAGCCGGTGGCGTTCGTGTCGTACGGCGGATTGTCCGGCGGGTTGCGTGCGGTGGAGCACCTGCGCCCCGTCTTCGCCGAGCTGCACGCGGCGACCATCCGGGAGACAGTGAGTTTCCACGGCGCCTGGAGCCAGTTCGACGACCGGGGCGAGCTGATCGATCCCGACGGCCCGACGGCAGCAGCGAAGGCGCTGCTCGACCAGCTCGCATGGTGGGCACACGCCCTGCGAGACGCACGGCGCGTCCGCCCGTACGCAAGCTGAACCGGGCCGAGTCGTGGCGGGGGCGGCTGGGGGTCGCCCCCGTCACGCTCACGACAACCACGGCAGCCGGGCGGCCTTCCGGCACCCGCCGGACCATGTCGCCACAGCTCGCCGGCGCCCCCGCTCCGCCGGGCTCGACCTCGGCCCGCCAACCCGACCTCGGCCCACCGGGCTTGACCTCGGCCCGCCGACCCGACCTCCGCCCACCGGGCTCGACCTCCGCGCGCCGACCCGACCTCCGGCCACCGGCCGCCCCCACGAGCCGGCCCCGACCACGCCGCTACGGCAAGCTCCGGCACCGGGCTCGGCCTCGGCCCGCCGGACCTCCCCACGAGCCGGTCCCGACCACGCCGCCTCGGTAGGCTCCGGCGCTGGGCTCGCGGTGTGCAGGCCCCACCACCGGAATCAGCGCCCGCCCACCCGTCACCAGACTCACCCTGCGCCGATCCGCAGCAGTGATCACCGCGCCGGCCTGCCATCGCGATCGCTGCGTGCCGGTCCCGCCGGGTCAGCTCCCGGCCTTCCGCTCCAGCTCGTCGAGTCCCGCGGCGAACGCCTGCGCGATCTCGCTGATCTCCGGCCGCCGGATGGTCAACGGCGGCGAGACGGCCAGCGCCTTCGCCAGCGTCCGAGTCAGCACGCCGCGCTGCCGGATGAGCAGGCTGAGGTCGGACACGGCCGACGGCAGGCGCTCGAACAGATCGGGCTGCAGTTCGACAGCAGCGAGCAACCCCACCCCTGCCCGGACCTCCCGGACGAGGGGGTGCGCGGCCAGCGGCTGCAACGCGGCGGCGAGCTCACCTTCGAGCAGCTGTCCCCGCTGGAACAGGTTGTCCCGCTCGAGGATGTCGATGTTCGCCAGCGCCGCGGCGCAGCAGGCAGGGTGACCGGAGTAGGTGGCGCCGTGCCGCAGCGTCGTGCCCGGCCGGTCCCAGAACGGCTCGGCGACGCGCCCGTGCACGACAACCCCGCCCAGAGGCAGGTACCCGCTGGTCACCCCCTTGGCGAAGGTGATCAGGTCGGGCTCCACACCCCACCGCTCGACACCGAACCACGTGCCGAGCCGGCCGAAACCGCAGATCACCGCGTCGGCGATGACCAGCACGCCGTACTCCCGGCACACGTCGACCACGCCCTGCACGTAGCCCTCCGGCGGCGCGAGCACACCACCGGCACCGATGACCGGCTCGAACAGGAACGCCGCGACGCGTTCCGGCCCCACCCGCCGGATCTCGTCACGCAGCGCGTCGACCGAGTCGTAGGCGACGCGCGACGAGGACGGCAGGATCTCGCCGAACCCGGTTCGGTTGGCTTCGATGCCGGCCACGCCGGTGCCGATGCCGTTGGTGCCGTGGTAGGAGTTCGTCCGGCTGATGACGTGCACCCGCTCGGGCTGCCCCTGCACCACGTGGTAGCGACGTGCGATCTTGACCGCACTGTCGATCGCCTCCCCACCCCCGGTGGTGAGGAAGACCTTGGCATCCGGCATCGGCGCGAGCCCGGCGAGCCGCCCCGCGAGCGCGCGGGCCGGTTCATTGGTGAAGTCGCCGAAGATCGAGTAGCCGGCGAGCTTGCGCATCTGCTCGGCGGCGGCGTCGGCGATCTCCGCCCGGCCGTGGCCCGCGTTGGCGTACCAGAGGCTGGCCGTGGCATCCAGGTAACGGTTGCCTGCCGCGTCGTAGACCCACACGTCCTCGCCGCGCTCGAGGACGAACTCGTCTTCCCGGACGACCGCCATGTCCGAGAACGGATGCCACAGTGCTGTGTCCATGCCCCTCACGGTAGCGGGCGGACGACCTTGCCGGGGTTGAGAATTCCCAGCGGGTCGAAGGCCTGTTTGACCGCTTGGTGGACGGACACGCCCACCTCTCCCAGTTCCGTCTCCAGCCACTCCCGTTTCAGCATGCCCACGCCGTGCTCGCCGGTGATCGTGCCGCCCAGCCGGAGACCGAGCGCCATGATCGCGTCGAACGCGGCCTGCCCGCGCCGCACCGAGTCCGGGTCTGCCGCGTCGAAGACCACGTTCGGGTGCATGTTGCCGTCCCCCGCGTGCCCGCACGTCGGAATCAGCACGTCGTGCTCGCGGGAGATGGCCGTCACCCCCTCGAAGAACTCCGCCAGCCTCGAGCGGGGCACGCACACGTCGTCCACCAGCCGGTCGCCGAGCTGCTCCATCGCGACCCCGGCCAGCCGTCGTGCCGCGATGAGCATGTCCGCCTCGGCACGGTCGCTCGCCACCAGCACTTCGGTCGCCCCGCAGGACCGCGCGACCTCCGCGAACACCTCGAGGTCACGCGGCGCCGCCGGCCCCCGATCGGACTGGGCGATCAACACGGCCTCGACCTCGTCCGGGAAACCCAGGTCCCGGTACGCCGCGACCGCGTCGATCGTCGGCTTGTCCATCAGCTCGAGCACCGACGGACGCTGCCCGCTGCTCAGGTACTCCGTGACCGTCCGGCACGCCGCGGGCGGCGCCGCGAAGAACGCGACCGCCGTCAACGGCGCCTCCGCGACCGGCCGCAGCGCCACGGTGATCTCGGTGATCACGCCGAGCGTTCCCTCCGAGCCGGTGAACAGCCGCACCAGGTCGTACCCGGCGACGCCCTTGGCGGTGCGGCGGCCGGTCCGGAGCACCCGCCCGTCGGCGAGCACCACTTCCAGTTCACGAACGAAGTCACTGGTGACTCCGTACTTCACACAGCACAGCCCACCGGCGTTGGTGGCGACATTGCCACCGATCGTCGACGACTCCCACGAGCCGGGGTCGGGCGGGTAGAACAGGCCCTTGTCCTCGACCGCTCGGGACAGGACCGCGTTCACGACCCCCGGCTGCACGGTCGCCGTGTGGTTGATTTCGTCGATGTCCAGGATGCGGGTCATCCGCTCCAGCGAGAGCAGGATCGCCCCGTCTACCGCGTTCGCTCCGCCTGACAGTCCCGTCCGGGCACCCTGCGGGACGACAGGGATCCGGTGCCGGGAAGCGACACGCAGGATTCTTACGACTTCTTCGGTCTCGGTCGGCCGTGCCAGCGCCATCGGCACGCCGGCGGTGCCGAACCCGGCTTGGTCGAAGCGGTAACCGGCCAGCACGTCTGGGTCGGTCGTGACGAAATCGGCTTCCAGCTCGGCGATGAGTCCCACGAACTCACCGTATCGGGCGAAGGCAGGCGAGAGAACCGGGTGATGCCCGGGCGCTCGCCCGCGGACATCCGGGCATCACCCCCTCTGGAGTGGTCTCAGGCGGTGATCTCCTTGCGGCTCTCACCACTCTCGATAGCGATCTTGCGCGGCTTGGCGGCCTCTGCCACCGGGATCCTCAGCGTCAGCACGCCGCTCTCGTAGCTCGCCTTGATGCGGTCGGTGTCGAGCGTGTCGCCCAGGAAGAGCTGCCGGGAGAACACGCCGAGCGGCCGCTCGGCCACCTGCATCTCGACGTCGTCGCCCGTCGCGGAGGGACGACGCTCCGCCTTGACGGTCAGCACGTTGCGTTCGATGTCCAGCTCGATCGCGTCCGGGTTCACGCCGGGCAGGTCGAACACCACCACGAACTCGTCGCCCGCGCGATAGGCGTCCATCGGCATCACCGCGGGGCGCGACCACGTTCCCGACCCCTGGCCGAACACCTGCTGGGTCAGGCGGTCGAGTTCGCGGAAGGGATCGGTGCGCATCAACATCTCGCCACCTCCTTCAGTCTCTTTCACGTCGGACGTTGACGTCGCACACCACAGTTATAGCGCGTCATCGTTCCGTTGACAAGTCCGTCCGTCATCGGCAAGATGACGTTGTGCCGCCCTACGAGAACTTGCACGACGCGCTGGAACTGGTTGAGGAAGTGCTCGGCGAAGCCACCGCCGACTACGACTCGAGGAGGGTGCTCGCCGCACTCGAGGTGCTGCGGGCGCTACGGGAAGAGCTGACGGCCTGGGAGCCGCAGCTCATCGAAGCCGCGCGTGAAGCGGGCGTCAGCTGGGCGGAGCTGGCGCCGGCGCTCGGCGTCGCCAGCAGGCAGGCGGCCGAGCGTCGCTACCTACGGCTCCGGGATGCCGTGGGCAGCGACCACACAGCTGATGAACGGGTGCAGAAGACGCGAGACCGCCGCGCCGAGGAGAAGGCGGTGATGCAGTGGGCGCGCGAGAACTCCGCCTCGCTGCGCCGGCTGGCCGGGCAGATCAGCGCGCTGAAGGGCGTGCCCGGCGTGGGAAAGGTGCGACGCGCGCTGGCCGAGGACGACGCGGCAGCGCTGCTGACACCGCTGAGCGGAGTGGGCCAGCACCTCGACCAGACGTACCCCCAGCTGGCGGTCGAGGTTTCGCTAGTTTGCGATCACATGGACCGGGTGCGCCGGGAGACCCAGGAAAGGAGGCAGTCGTCCCGGGCGGGCAGCAGTTCCTGACGCTGTACCGCCACGAGCAGACCGGACGGCGCGCGACGAGTTGCGGGTGGCGCCGCGACGGTGCTTGATCAGCGCCTGGTGGGGACTGACCAGGGCTCGGGCCTTGGGCTGCGCTGCTGTCGGGTGGGAGCGGATACCGCGCCGGGCGAGCGGCTGCCGCGCTGGGGCAAGCCGCGGGTGGCTGCCATGCCGGGGCGAGCCGCGAGTAGAGGCCGCGCCGGTGCGAGCCGCGCGGGGCGAGCCGCGCGGGGCGGGCCGCGAGTGGCTGCCGCGCGGGGCGGGCCGCGAGTGAATTGCCGTGCCCGGGGTGAGAGCTTGTCGCACGGGCGTGCTCTCAGGGGCACTCGTGGCAGCTGACGGAGTGTGGGTCCAGGGCATGGCTTCCGCCAGCGACACGTGACCGCGGCGCAAGTCGCGGATGGTCTCCTTGTGCGCCCGGGGGCGCTGGAGGTTGCTGGCGGACGTAGCCCGTGGCGTCGGGCCTCGGGCTTCACGCGAGGTACCAGGCGCGTCGTGTTGGTGAGGTCAGCGGGATCTTCGGCCTCCAGGCGTGACTTGTCTTGGTTTCGGCCGAGTGCTGATCCGAGGCGACCTCCCGGCGCAGCCAGGTGCGGCGAGTAGGTTGCCGCGTGTGCTGGAGGCGTGGCTTCCGCCTGTGTTTGGGCGGGCGTTCGCGGAGGTTGGCACACGGCGCAGTGCCCGGGGCGAACTGACGGAGTGAGCCGGTCGCGAAGCTGAGGCGCGGCTGCCTCCAGCCTCAACCGGCTGTGGGCACGGGTCGCCGGCGTTGTCGGGTGGGCATCGCCGGCGGCGGCGTATGACAGGGCCGCGTCGGAGGGCGGCCTCGGGCGCGACTAGGTACCAGCCTGCCGCTGGGTGGATGGCGGCAGGTTGTCGCGCTGGTGCTGTCCCTGTCGCGTGGGCAGGCTGACCGGGTGGCGCCCCTCAGGGGGTGACTTCGACCGGGGCCTTTTCCGTGGCCGAGATCTGTTCCGGGACGGAGATTTCGACGCGCGGGACCGACGGGGGCTTACCGTTGGTGGGTTCGGCCGGTTTGGGCTGGTCGAGCGGCTCCCCGCCGGTGACGAGGGCTGCCGGTGGCGCGTCGGCGGGTGTCGGGGGCTCGGGCGTGACCGTCTCGGCCAGGAGCGGGGTTGCCTCGGCCAGGAGGGTGTTGATCGCGCGGAGGCGGCTGACCGTGTCCACTCGGATCTTGTCCAGCTCGGCGACCTTGGCGGTGGCCTCGTCGGTGCGGCGGCGCGCCTCGGCGGTGGCTTCGGCCAGCAGCTTCTCGGCTTGGGTGCTGGCCCTGGTGACCTTGTCCTCGGCGCGGGCGGTCGCCGAGGCGAGCATCGCGCTGGCGCGGTCGGTGGCCTCCGCGACCATCGCGTCCGCGCGCTTGGTCGCGTCGGCCAGCAGGGCATCGGCGCGGGAGGTCGCGTCGGCGACCTTCGCGTCGGCCTGGGCGGTGGCGTCGGCGACGAGGGATTCGGCTTTGACCTGAGCCTCGGTGGTGAGCTTTTCCGCCTGGGCGGTCGCGGTGGTGACCAGCTCGTCGGCCCTGGCCTGGGCGTCGGCCTCCTGCTTGGTGGCCTTCGCCTGGAGAGACTCGGCTTCGGCACGCGCGGAGGTCAGGGTCTTCTCGGCTTCCGCGCGGGCCGAGGAGAGCAGGTCATCTGCTTGGGCGCGGGCGGATGCGACCAGGCTGTCAGCTTCCGCCCGCGCCGAAGCCACCGTGGTTTCGGCCTCGGCCCGCGCGGACGCGAGCGTTTCGTCCGCTTCCGTGCGGGCGGAGGTGAGGGTCTTCTCGGCCTCCGCGCGGGCGGAGGTCAGCGTTTCGTTCGCCTCGTCGCGGGCGGAGGTCAGCAGGCGGTCGGCTTCGGCCTGCGCGGAGGTGAGAGTTTTGTCGGCTTCGGTGCGGGCCGAGGTCAGCAGGCGATCAGCCTCGGTGCGGGCCGAGGTGAGCGTCTCCTCGGCCTCGCTGCGAGCGGAACTTAGCAGGTCGTCCGCCTTGGTCTGGGCGCTCTTGACCAGCTCGTCGGCCTTTGCGGTGGCCTCGGCTTCGCGTTCGGCCAGTGCTCGCATCGACGTGGCTCGCCGGACGGACATCGCCTCTTCGAAGTCCCGCTCGATTTCGGCTCGGCGGCGGGCCGCCTGTTCGTCCAGCTTGCGCCTGCTCTGCGTCGCCTGGCGGGTCATCAAGTCGACCTCGGCCTGGGTGCGGCGCATCACCTCGGCCTGCTCCTCGGCCATCTCCCTGCGCCGGAAGTCCAGCTCGGCGACCAGGCGTTCGTGCCGCTCGCGCAGCCGGCCGGCCGCCTGTTCGGCCGCCGCCCAGCTCCGCTCGGCCGCCAGCCGCGCCCGCTCGGTGACCTCGGCGGCCTCGTCCTCGGCCAGCTCCACCATCCGCAGCAAACGCTCGGTCAGCCCCTCCGCCTCGATGGGCGTCCGGCTGATCCGATCGATCTTCTCGCGCAGGGCGTCGTTCTCCGAGCGCAGGTCCTCCAGCTGCGCGGCGAGCCGCTCGACGGCGGCGGCCGCCGCGTCCCGGTCGGCGATCACCATCCGCAGGTCGGTCTCCACGGCGCGGACGTACGCCTGCACCTGACGGGCGTCGTAGCCACGCCACGTGCGGTCGAAATCGGTCCGCAGTGGCACCAGGTCCTCGCGAGCGTCCACGGCCGTCATCCGCACCTCCCGAAGAGACTGTCCTGAATGGACAAAGCTGCTGAAAGCCTGCCACTGCCCAGCATCCTCTCATCCGGCCCCGGCGTCCACCCGCAGGGGCCGCGCGTTCGGAAATTCCGGTGTGACGTCATCGCATTCGCCTTCGGGTCCACCTCCGCTACCCGGATGGCGGCACCCTGCACGGGCAGATCTCCTGCGCGGCAACGGCATCGGCAGCCGATTCACCTGCAGGTAGTGCCGCGGCCGACGTTCGGATGCTTCGCGTTCGCGCCCGTGATCACCGTGTGCGATGGCGGGTTCCGGAAAAAGCACTGAACCTTCAAGTCCCGGTCGAGCCAAAAGCGGGCGCGAAACGACGAATGGACCACCCGCCACGAGCCGGCGGCGACATGCCAACGAGCTCCCGGCAACGGAACAGCCCGGACGCCGGGAGCGTGGTGGCCATGAGGCCGGACTTAGTGGCCAGGCGGCCGGGCGGTTGACCGGGGGGTGGGCGGTTGGCCGGGCGGACGGGCGTGGTGACCGGGCGGCTTGAAAGGTTGGGCGGGCAGCTGGGCGGCTGGAAGGTTGGGCGGGCAGCTTGGCGTGATGGCTGGGCGGTTGGCCGGGCGGACGGGCGTGGTGGCCGCGCGGCCGGAAGGTTGGCCGGGCTACTGGGGGTGGCAGCTGGGCGGTTGGCCGGAGGGCCAGACGTGGTGGCCAGGCGGCCGACGTGGTGGCCAGGCGGTTGGCGGGCGGCTCGGCGTGGTGGCCGGGCGGCCGGGCGGTTGACCAGGCGGTTGGCCGGGCGTGGGCGGTTGGCTGGGCGTGGGCGGTTGGGTGTGGTGGCCGGGCGGTTGGGTGTGGTGGCCGGGCGGTTGGGTGTGGTGGCCGGGCGGTTGGGTGTGGTGGCCGGGCGGTTGGGTGTGGTGGCCGGGCGGTTGACCGGGCGATTGGCCGGACGCCCGGACGTGCTGGCCGCGCGGCCGGACCAGGCAGCCGGACACGGCGGCCGGCTGCCGGGCGGTTGGCCGGGTTCCCGGGTCCCGCACGTCACCGGCTCCCCGGTCGGCGGACCGGGTGGGCGCGAGGCGCGGCGGCCGGTATCAGTGCAGGTCAGAGCGGCCTGGATTGGTCCGGGCCAGCGGGTTCGGGCAGTTCGCAACCGCCCGGCGCGGGTGGCCTGGACCGTTTCGAGGTGTTTGCCGCGCGGCGTGTGGAGCCGACACCGTAGCCTTGCCGGGGTGACGGAGACCGAGGGGCAGGACAACCCGCGCGTGATCGCCGGCCGGTACCGGCTGCAGCGTCACATCGGCGGGGGCGCGATGGGCGTCGTCTGGGAAGCGAACGATCAGCTACTCGACCGGACCGTTGCGGTGAAACAACTTCTGCTACCGCCGCGGCTCACGCCAGAAGAGGCCGAGCAGGCCCGCAAGCGCTCCTTCCGCGAGGCCCGCCTCGCCGCCCGCCTCCAGCACCCGCACGCCATCACCGTGTTCGACGTGGCCGACGACGACGGCAAGCCCGTGCTGGTGATGGAGTACCTGCCCTCGCACAGCCTGGCCGAGGTCCTCGCCGAGCGCGGCAGCCTCCCGCCAGGCGAGGTCGCCCGCATCGGCGCGCACGCGGCGTCCGCCCTGGCCGCGGCCCACGCGGCCGGCATCGTGCACCGCGACGTCAAGCCGGGCAACATCCTGCTCGGCGAGGACGGCATCGCGAAGATCACCGACTTCGGCATCTCCAAGGCCGCCGACGACGGCACCCTGACCGGCAGCGGCCGCTTCGCCGGCACCCCCGCGTTCCTCTCCCCCGAGGCCGCGCGCGGCGAGACACCCGGCCCGGAGTCCGACGTCTACTCCCTGGGCGCCACCCTCTACGCCGCGGTCGAGGGCCGCATGCCCTACGGCGACACCGACAACCAGATGGCGCTGCTCTACGCCGCCGCCGCAGGCCGCGTCGCCCCGCCGGAGCACGCCGGGCCGCTCACCGGCGTGCTCACCCGGATGCTCGACGTCGACCCCAAGGCCCGTCCCACGATGGCCGAACTGGCCGCTGAGCTGGGCAAACTCGCCTTGATGACGGCCACGACCAAGGTCGACCCGGTGCCGCCGCAGAGACCGTCGCGGCGAAGATTCGCCTACGCCGGCGCCGCACTGGCCGTCGTCGCCGCCCTGGTCGTCGCGCTCGTCATCCTGCTGCCCGCCTCGACCGGGGACAACGACGCGCCCGCCGACCAGGCCTCGGCCCCGCCTTCCCCCACGTCCGCGACGAACAGCCCGGCCCCGCCGTCGACCAGCGTCACCACCGTGACCAAGACGGCGACCAGCAGCCCGAGCCCGACCCCGGCCACCGCCTCTGCGGTCCAGGCGGTCAGCGACTACTACGCGATGATGCCGGGCAACACCGACTCCGGCTGGGAGCGGCTCGGCCCGGGGCTGCAAGCCCAGGGCAAGACCCGCTACGTCAACTTCTGGTCCAGCATCAGCTCCGTCACCATCGTCAGCGGGCCACGCCAGATCGACGCCAGCACCGTCGAGGTCACGGTCGACTTCGTGAAGGGCGGCTCGCACTCCCGCGAGCGGCACCACCTGGGCATGATCGAGCGCGACGGCAAGTGGCTGATCAACACCGACACCCTGGTCCGGTAGAACGGGAGGCGTGGCCTACTCCGCGCTCTCCCACCTGGACTGCCCCCGCTGCCACCTGACCCACGACGCGGACCGCGTGCAGGGCCTCTGCACCTGCGGCTCACCGCTGCTCGCCCGCTACGACCTGGCCGCCACCACGGTGACCAGGGACGAGATCGCCGGGCGCGAGCCGACGCTGTGGCGCTACCACGAGGTCCTGCCGGTCCGGTCGGCCGCGAACGTGGTCTCCCTCGGCGAGGGCATGACGCCGCTGCTGCCGCTGCCCACCTACGGCGCGCAGGTCGGCGTGCCCGGCCTGCTGATGAAGGACGAGGGCCTGGTCCCGACCGGCTCGTTCAAGGCGCGCGGCGCCGCGGTCGGCGTGTCCCGCGCCGCCGAGCTGGGCGTCACCGGGATAGCGATGCCCACCAACGGCAACGCCGGCGCCGCCTGGGCCCTCTACGCCGCGCGCGCCGGCCTGCGCAGCCTGATCACGATGCCGGTCGACGCGCCGGCGATCACCAGGGCGGAGTGCCAGGTCAGCGGCGCCGAGCTGTACCTGGTCGACGGCCTGATCTCGGACGCCGGCAAGCTGATCCGCGACGCCGTCGCCGAACGCGGCGGCTACCAGGACGTCTCGACGCTCAAGGAGCCGTACCGCATCGAGGGCAAGAAGACGATGGGGTACGAGATCGCCGAGCAGCTCGGCTGGCGCGTGCCGGACGTGATCGTGTACCCGACCGGCGGCGGGGTCGGCATCATCGGCATCCACAAGGCGCTGCTGGAGATGCGTGAGCTGGGCTGGATCCCGGACGGCAAGCTGCCGCGGCTGGTCGCGGTCCAGGCCACCGGGTGCGCGCCGATCGTGGACGCGTTCCAGCGCGGCGCCCGCGAGTCCGAACCGGCCGTCGGCGCGCGCACGATCGCCTTCGGGATCACGGTGCCCAAGGCGCTGGGCGACTTCCTCGTGCTGGACGCCGTCTACTCCACCGGGGGCACCGCGATCGCCGTCAGCGACGAGGAACTGCTGGCCGAGCAGGGCAACCTCGCGCGCGCCGAGGGCACGTTCGTCTGCCCCGAAGGCGCCGCGTGCTTCGCCGCGGTCCGCGAACTCCGCGGATCGGGCTGGCTGTCCGCGGACGACGAGGTCGTCGTCCTCAACACCGGCGCGGGCGTCAAGTACCCGGAAACGGTCCAGGTGTCCGTGCCGGTGCTGGCCAAGGACGGCGCGATCCCGCCTCAGGGCAGGTAGTACATCGGGTTCGGCAGCTTGACCGGCCGCTCCGCGTGCCCGCCGTCGAGGTCGCTGTACTGGTCGCCGAGGTTGAGCACGATCGTCTCGCCGGTGGCTTCGATGTGCGCCCGCGTGCCGGACTTGTACTGCACGGTGTCGCAGGTCAGGCCGCACGCCAGGTAGTCCGGCGCGGTGGTCTCCGGCTTGAAGAACGCCGCCGCGGGCGCCGGGTAGCCCTCGTTCGCCAGGTTCTTCAGCGACGCCGGGCCCTGGTGCTCCTTGCGGCCGGTCAGGAAGTAGACGTCGACGCCGTGCTGTGCGGCCCAGTTCGCCAGTTCGAGGGTCGGCTTGATCGCCGGGAACGCGCCGTCGTTGATCGCCTTCTCCTGCTTGACCGGGTCGAAGCCGAAGTCGTTGTCGGCTTCCCAGCCGTAGGTGACCTCGGAGGTGTCGTCGATGTCGAGCACGATCGCCGGGTTGCGCACGCCCTGCTGGAGGCGGATCGCGAGGTAGCGCTGGGCGCCCTCGACCTGGCGGCGGACGTCGGCGGCCCACTGGCTGCGGTCGGACTCGTGGTGCTTGCCGTCCGCGTCCACCTGGTCGCCGTAGTAGGCCTTGACGTCGAGCTTGACCTGACCGAGGTTGTCCGGCTCGTGGCTGCCGCCCGAGGTGGCGACGGCGGTGGCGCCCCCGGCGACGGTGGCGCCGATCGCGGCAGCGGCGGCCAATTTGACCAAACCGGACATTCTCTCACGCAACACGTGTCCTCCTCGTGAACGGTTGACGACCCGAGAACCTACCCCGGGATCCGCTCCGCGCGACAGAGGAAGAAGTGGGGCGTGCGGCCGATCCGCGTGAGCACCACGCTGGCCTCCTGGTCGCCCGCGAGCTTGAGCCGCTTGCGCAGCGCGTCCGGGTCGACGTCCAGGCCGCGGACCAGGATCTCCAGCCTTCCGACGCCGCGCGCCCGCAGCAGCGAACGCAGCGATTTCTCCTGGTAGTGGCCGTGCTCCAGGACGCGGAAGGCCCGCACGCCGGGTGGCGGCACATCGCCGGTCAGGTAGGCGATCCGCTCGTCGAGCTGCCACAGCCCGTGCCGGGCCGCGTAGTGCTTGACCAGGCCGGCCCGCACCACCGCGCCGTCCGGGTCGACGATCCACTCGCCCGGCGCGGCGGCGCCCGCGTCCGACGGGTCCCCGTCGGTGACCGTCCACTGTGTACCGTCCGAGCGCAGCACGGTCGCTCGCCGCTCCGCCGTCGCCAGGCCGGCGCTCCACACGCAGGCCTCCCGCACCTGGCCGTCGAGCGACACCAGCTCGATCTCCGCCGCCCACGGCACGGCCGCCGGATCCAGGCCGGGGGCGCACTTCACGACGAGGTCCCGGCCCGCGTAGGCCTCGGCGAGCTCGTCCAGCGGCGGCGCGAAGTCCGACGGGCGCCAGGTCCGGCGGCCCGCCGAGTCGCGGCGGGCCGGATCGGCAACGACCACCGCGTCCCGGCTGACCCGCCGCAGCGCGTCGGCCCGGACCACCGCAACGCCGGGGCAGTTGTGCCGCGCCATCGCCAGGCGCACCGGGTCCAGGTCGGAGCCGAGGCACCGTCGGGCGACCCGGGCCAGCTCGGCCAGGTCGGCGCCGATCGAACAGGTCACGTCGTGCACGTCGCGTCCGGTCAGCCGCTCCGCGCGGTGCCGCGCCACCGGCGGCACGCTGGCCTGCTGCAGCGCGTCGCCGGTGTAGAGCCAGGACGGGTCGAGCTTGCCCTTGCGCCGCAGCAGCACGGTCTCCAGCACCGCGGCGAACCGCTCACCGGCCAGCTTGCGCACGGCCGCGACGTCCGCGATCCGGTCGGTCAACGGCAGCTCGGCGACCTGGCCCAGCGCACGCGCGCCTTCCTCCGAGCGGAGGAAGGCGACGTCGTCGAGGGTGAACGCGTAGGGCACTTACGGCTTGATACCGGTGATCATCACGTTGTAGAACAGCTCGCGCGGCAGCACCTTGGACAGCACCTTCTTGTCCAGCGCGGACAGCCGCAGCCACAGGTGGTAGGCGAACATCCGCCACCGCACCGTGAGCTTCTCCTGCGGCACCGCCGCCTCGAACGTGCGGATCGGCCAGCCGGCCAGCGCCGCGCTGAACTCCTCGGTGACCGCGCGGACGTCGACCGCGCCCGCGCCGAGCGCCATGCGCTCCAGCTCGGACGGGTCGAACGTGTGGATGTCGACCACGGCCTCCAGCGCCGCCGCGCGCGAGGACTCGTCCAGCTCCTCCTGCGGGCGCCGCCAGCCGCTCAGCGCCGGGACCTTGGTGACGTTGGTGGTCAGCCACCAGGTCAGCTGGCCGAGCTTGCGCGCGTAGAAGTTGCCGATCTTGGTCGGCTCACCGGCGAACACGAACCGGCCGCCCGGCTTGAGCACCCGCAGCACCTCGCGCAGCGCGCCCGGCACGTCCGGGATGTGGTGCAGCACCGCGTGCCCGACCACCAGGTCGAAGCTGTTGTCCGGGTAGGGGATGCGCTCCGCGTCGGCCACCCGGCCGTCCACGTCCAGGCCCAGGTTCTCGGCGTTGCGCAGCGCGACCTGCACCATGCCTGGCGAGAGGTCGGTGACCGAACCCTTCTTGATCACGCCGCCCTGCATCAGGTTCAGCAGGAAGAAGCCGGTGCCGCTGCCCAGCTCCATCGCGGTCGGGTAGGGCTGGCCCTCCTCACCGGCGACGGCGTTGAACACGTCGGTGGCGTAGGAGATGCAGCGCTCGTCGTACGAGATCGACCACTTCTCGTCGTAGGTGCCTGCCTCCCAGTCGTGGTAGAGGATGTTGGCCAGCTTCGGGTCCGAATACGCCGCCTTGACCTCTTCCTCGGTCGCGTGCGGGTTCGGGGCGGGGTCGGTCACGTCACTTCCCTTCGAAGGTGGCCTTGCCGGGGCCGTTCTCCACGAAGGAGGTCATGCCCGTGGTCTGGTCCTCGGTCGCCCACAGCGCCGTGAACAGCTGCGTCTCCAGCTTGAGGCCGCTGGCCAGGTCCACGTCGAGACCGCCGTCGATCGCGGCCTTGGCCTGCGCGAGCGCGACGGCCGGGCCGTTCGCGAACTGACCGGCCCACTTCTGCGCCGCGGAGTAGACGTCGTCCGGCGCGACCAGCTGGTCGACCAGGCCCAGCGACAGGGCCTCCTCGGCCTTGACGAAGCGGCCGGTGAACACCAGGTCCTTGGCCTTGCTCGGGCCGATCAGGCGCGCGAGCCGCTGCGTGCCGCCCGCGCCGGGGATGATGCCGAGCAGGATCTCCGGCTGGCCGACCTTCACGTTGTCGCCGGCGATCCGGTAGTCCGCGCCCATCGCGAGCTCGAGCCCGCCGCCCAGCGCGTACCCGGTGATCGCGGCGACGACCGGCTTCGGGATCGCGGCGACCGCGGCCACCGTGCTCTGCAGCTTGGCGCCGAACGACCGCATCTCCACGTAGGAGCGGGTGACCATCTCCTTGACGTCCGCGCCGCCGCAGAAGGTCTTCTCCCCGCCGTAGAGGATCACCGCGCGCACGTCGGACCGCTCGGTGGCCTCCTGCGCGGCCACCGCCAGCTCGGCCGTGACCTGGCCGTTGATCGCGTTGACCGGGGGCCGCTCCAGCCGGATCGTGCCGATCCCGCCGTCCACCTCGAGCCGTACGAACTCGCCCACGCTGGCATCCTCCTTGATCGTGCCTACCGGCTGGTAGGGCTGACCTTACCGGCGACGCGCGAAGAAGCGGTCACCCGAGCGTTCGAGGACGAGGTCCTGGTCGAACGTCTTGGACAGGTTCTCGGCGGTGAGCACGTCGTCGACCAGGCCCGCGACCACGGCCCGGCCTTCCCGCAGCAGCAGCGCGTGGGTGAAGCCTGGCGGAATTTCCTCGACGTGGTGTGTGACGAGCACCATGGCCGGCGCGTCCGGATCGAGCGCCAGCTCGGACAGCCGGGCGACCAGGTCCTCGCGGCCGCCCAGGTCGAGGCCCGCGGCGGGCTCGTCGAGCAGCAGCAGCTCCGGGTCGGTCATCAGGGAGCGGGCGATCAGGGTGCGCTTGCGCTCGCCCTCGGACAGCGTGCCGTACTCGCGGTCGGCCAGGTGCCGGATGCCCAGCGCGTCCAGCAGCTCCTCGGCGCGGCCGGTGTCCATCGAGTCGTACTGCTCGCGCCAGCGGCCGATCACCGCGTACCCGGCGCTGACCACGACGTCGACGACCTTCTCGTCCCCCGGGACGCGCGACGCGATCGCCGCCGAGGTGAAGCCGATGCGCGGGCGCAGGTCGAAGATGTTGGTGCGGCCGATCTGCTCGCCCAGCAGGTGCAGCGACCCGGTGGTGGGGTGCAGTTCGGCGGCCGCGAGCCGGAGCAGGGTGGTCTTGCCTGCGCCGTTCGGGCCCAGCACCACCCAGCGCTCGTCCAGCTCGACCGACCAGTCGAGGCCGGCCAGCAGGTCGTTCTTGCCGCGGCGGACCCCCACCCCGGCCATCCGCACCACGAGATCGTCAAGGTCGTTCGGCTCGCTCACGGGCTTATTGTGGCCGCCGGGCGCCGCCGGAGTCCCGCCGCCCCCGTACCACTTGGTGGGACGTCACAGCGGGTAGCCGGATCTCGTGGCACGATGCGCTTCGTGAGCACCTCCCGGTACCCGCGGCGCCGCTTCTGGCGCAACCGTGCCGTGGATCTGGTGCTGGTCGCGTCCTGCGGGTGTAGCCCGACGCGGCACGGTCGCTGACCTGCCGCGTCTCGCCACGTCCCCTTTCACGCGACCTTCTGGAGACTTTCGGTGACTTCTGTCCTGCGTTCGACCGAGATCCACCCGCGCCTGATCGGAACCGCGCTCGAGGAGCTGCTGCACCCCGAGCGGCTGCTGTGGACGCCGACCCAGCTCGCCGGCCTGACCCGCACCGTCACGCTGGAGCTGGGTGCGCGGATCTCGGAGTTCCTGCACTTCGACGCCGACCAGCGGTGGTGGGCGCGGCTCGCCCTCACCGAGGGGATCGAGCTGTGGGTGCTGACCTGGCTGCCCGGGCAGGGCACCAAGCCGCACGACCACGGCGGCGCGGCCGGGTCGTTCACGGTGCTGCGCGGCGAGCTGTCCGAGGAGTACCGCTACCCCGGCGGGCCGATCCGGCAGCGCACCCATGTGACGGGCGACGGAATCGGGTTCGGCGCCGGGCGGGCGCACCAGGTGACCGGCGCGGGCAGCGAGGCCGCGGCGAGCATCCACGCCTACTCGCCGCCGCTGGTGCCGACACGCGAATACGCCAGTCTGGCTGACGTGCCCGCCGAGATCCCGCCGCTGCCGGGCATCCTGCGCTGATGAACATCGACGAGATGCTGGCCTCCGCCCGCGCCACCCTGAAGCGGGCCGAGCCCGCCGACGCCTGGCGGCTGCAGGCCGAGGGCGCGCTGATCGTGGACATCCGGCCGATCGGCTACCGCGAGGCCGAGGGCGAGATCCCGGGCGCGGTGCCGGTCGAGCGGATCCACCTGGAGTGGCGCCTCGACCCGGCGAGCGACCACCGGCTGCCCGGGGTGCGCCCGGACCGGCCGGTGGTCGTGGTGTGCAACGAGGGCTACGCGTCCAGCCTGGCGGCGGCCGACCTCCGGCGGCTGGGGTTGTCCCGGGCGACGGACCTGGTGGGCGGTTTTCGTGCGTGGCGGGCTGCCGGGTTGCCCGTGCAGCCGGGTGGCACGCCGGCGGTTCCCTGAGGGGAGCTGGTTGCCGGGGCCCCGCGGTGGCGCGGTGCGGTGTGGAGTGGCGGGTGGTTGCGGTGGACTGCGCCGCGGAGCGGCGGGGGGTGCGCCACGGAGCGGCTGGGGGGTGCGCCACGGAGCGGCTGGGGGTATGCCACGGAGCGGCGGGGCGGCTGCGGTGCGGCGCCGCGGCGCAAAGCAGCGGGCGGCCGCGATGCGCTCCGCCACCGGGCGGCGGGCGGCCGCAATGCGCTGCGCGGCGGGTGGCCGCGGTGCGCTCCGCCACCGGGCGGCGGGTGGCCGCGGTGCGCTGCGCCGCGGAGGCGGGTGGCCGCGGTGAGCGAGTGCGGCGCGGCGAGGAGCGGCGCAGCGGGTCCAGCCACCGGCACGCCGGCGGTTCCCTCAGGACTGCGCTCCGCGATGCGCTACGCCGCGGAGCGGCCGGCGGCCGCGGTCGGCAGGCGGGTGCGGCAGCTTCCGCGATCCCCCGCAGCGGGGCGTGCCGATCCCCACGACCGGCACGCCCGCTCACCTACCCCGCCGGGACGCGCCCGCTCGCCTAACCCGCCGGGAGGAACTTCACCGCGTCTGCCCTCGCGGTCGCGGCTCCCGCGGTCAGCGTAACCGCGCTGGACGTGCCTGCCGGGAAGTCCCACGTGCCCAGCTTCAGCCAGCCGCCCGTCGTGTAGTCGGCGGTCACCGTGCTTGTCTGTCCGTTGTGGACCACCGTCAGGCGCGCCGCGGAATCAGTCGACGGTACCCGGTAGATCCACACGTCGTAGGTCCCGCCGGCACGCAGGTTCGGTCGCCACGTCGCCGTCGAGCCGGGGGTCTGGCTGTACCGCGAGCTGTTCCCGACCGTGAAGCCGGCCAGGGAGCTGTCCAGCCAGGTGCCGGTCTCCGAGTAGCCGTAGTCGGCCGGCGTGTCGTTGTCGACGTAGTACTCGCGCTGGTAGTACCGCACGTAGTCGAACTGCGCGGTCGCCGGGAGTTTGCTCTCGTCGACCGTCTCGTACGCGATCGACGTCAGCCAGATGTTCACGTAGTCGTGCGTGTCGAGGCTCGGCGGGTAGGTCGCGGTGTTCGTCAGCACCCCGTCCACGTAGAAGGCCACCCGGCTTTCGTTCCAGTCGAGACCGTAGGTGTGCCAGCCCGCCGAGGTGTCGAAGCCCGGGTTCGTCCACTTGCGACCGACGTCGGTCTTCGTGCCGTCCGGCCGCCACGCGTTGACACCCTGGCTGATGCTGCGCGGCGCGCTGGAATTGATCTCGAACTGGTCGATCTCGGTGCGCCGGTCGGGGTTGAACGTCGTGCTCCCGTCACCGGCCATCGCCCAGAACGACGTGTGCCAGCCGGATCCCACGGGCGTCTTCGCGCGCGTCTCGTAGTACCCGTAGCGGAAGGACTGCTTGCTCACCACACCGCCCGCGGTGTAGGCGTAGCTGCCGACCTGCTCCTTGCGCAGGTTCAGCGTCAGCACGCCGCCGCCCTCCGTGACGTTCGCGGGCAGCTGTGCGCTCTTCACCTTCTGATCGGTGCGGTAGTTCCACTTGGCGGTGTCCACTGTGGAGTCGTTGAACTCGTCGCTGAAGACCAGTGTGTAGCCGGATCCGGCTGGGGTGGTGACCGGGCCGGCCGCCTCCGCGGCCGGAGCGGTCACCAGCGCGGCCGCGACCAGCACGGCGGGGACGAGTGCGTACCTCGGCATTGAGGGTTCTCCTTGACCGGTGGGGACTTCAGGCCACGGCGCGGGCCTTGGGCCCGGCCGTCTCCCGCACGACCCGCAGGACGGTGACCAGCGTGATCGCGGCGGTGAGCATCACGTAGAACGCGGGCGAGAGCCGGTAGCCGCTGGCCGAGATCAGCCAGGTGGCGATGTAGGGCGCCGTGCCGCCGAACAACGACACCGCGATGTTGTACGGGATCGCGATCGCGCCGGAGCGGATGCGCGGCGGGAACAGCTCGGCCATCGTCGCCGACACCGCACCGTCGTAGGCGGCGATCAGCAGACCCAGCACGACCATGCCGAGGATCGCCAGGAACTCGTTGCCCAGCGACATCAGCAGCAGGGCGGGCCAGGTCAGCAGGATGAACCCGGCGGTGCCGGCGATCAGCAGCGGGCGGCGGCCGATCCGGTCGGACAGCGCGCCGGCGAACGGCACCGCCACCGCGACCACCGCCAGGCACACCGTGGAGGCGACGAACGACTGCACCTTCGTGAAGTGCAGCGTGGTCTGCAGGTAGCTGGGCATGAACGTCTGCAGCGTCCAGTGCGCGACACCCTTGATCACGACCAGCCCGGCCAGCACCAGCATCGCCTTGCCGCCCGTGCGGAAGGTCTCCCGCACCGGGCTCTCGGTGACCTCGCCCCTGGCCTCCAGCTCGCGGAACTCCGGCGTGTCCTGCAGCTTGAGCCGCAGGTAGAGACCGGCCAGGCCGAGCGGCAGCGCGAGCAGGAACGGCAGCCGCCACGCCCACGAGGTCATCGTCGCGTCCCCGAACGACGCGGTCAGCAGCAACGCCAGCCCCGAGCCGAAGACGAACGCGGCGAACCCGAAGGTGTCGGCGAAGCTGGAGAAGAACCCGCGCCGGTTCGGCGGCGCGTACTCGTACAGCACCGTCACCGCGCTGGACGTCTCGCCGCCCGCCGCGAAACCCTGCACCAGCCGGGCGACGACGAGCAGCAGCGGGGCGAGCGCGCCGACCGCGTCGTACGTCGGCAGCACACCGATCGCGAAAGTCGCCAGCGACGTGGTGAGCACGACGATCGCGAGCACCCGCTGGCGCCCGATCCGGTCGGCCAGCGGCCCGAAGAACAACCCGCCCAGCGGCCGGATCACGAACCCGGCGGCGAACACCGCGAACGTCGACAGCAGGGCGGCCGTCGGGTCGCCCGCGGCGAAGAAGTTCGCGGCGATGACGGTCGACAGGGTGCCGTAGATACCCATGTCGAACCATTCCACGAAGTGGCCGGCACCCGCCGCCAGCAGCACTTTCCGGCGGGGCACCTGGCCGGTGCTCACGGTTTCGGGCACAGCGACCTGTTCAGACATGACGACCTCGTTGTCCGTGTCGGAGTGGGGATCAGCGGAGTTCCGCTTCCGCGATCATGCGGGAGACGGGGAATTCGACGGTGAAGCCGAGCAGTTTGCGCGCCTTCGCGTTGGACGTCGTGTAGCGCACCGCGGGACCGGGCAGGGACACGTCCACATAGTCCAGTCCGGCGCGGCGCGCCAGTTCCGGGACCAGCCAGTCGAAATCGACCGAGTCGTCCGCGCCGAGACCGATCACTTCGCCGTCGAGACCGGGGGTTTCCACGGCGGCGACCACACCGGCTGCCAGGTCGCGGGTGTCCAGGATGCCCATCCGGAAGGGCGTCCCGTCCTCGCCTCGCGAGAGCACGAGCTTGATCGTGCCGTCGTCGTGTGGTTCGAGCGCCGCGACTGCGGCCGCGTTGCCGAACGCCCGCTGCTGCTCGATCTTGCGGTGCAGGAAGAACCGCGGCCCGGAGAAGAAGCTGTCGCGGTCCAGCAGTTCGGCGGCGTCCTGGAAGTGGGAGAACCGCAGCACCACCGCCTCGAGCCCGCGGGTGCGGCGGTAGAAGTCCACAGTGTCCTCGGCGAGCTTCTTCGTCAGCCCGTACGCGCTCGTCGGCGCGCGCGGGTGGTCCTCGTCGAGCGGCTGGTACACGGGTTTGCCCTCGGGGTAGACCTCGCCCGTGCTGGCGAGCACGAGCTTCGCGCCCGCCAGAGCCGCCGCTTCGGCCACGTTCGCGGTGCCGAGCACGTTGGTCTCGAACAGCGCCGCGTCGTCGGCCCGCTGCCAGGACATCCGGGCGGCCAGGTGCACCACGACGTCCGCGCCGGCGCAGGCCGAGATCAGACCGTCCCGATCGGACAGTGGCAGGCTGACCGGCGGCGCGACGTCGATCGGCACCACCGTGTGGCCGCGGTCTTCGAGCCGTCCGGTCAGCGTGCGGCCGAGCCGTCCCACGGCCCCGGTGACGGCGATCCTCACCGGACCTCCCGCACCGGGGTGTGCACCGGGCCGAGGTAGCCGAGGCCGATGCTCACGCTGTCGGCCGCCTCGACGATGGTGCGCCCCAGGTCGGCCTCCCGCTCGTCGAGCGCGATCGCGGACAGCGCACCGGACAACGAGATCGCGGCGACGACCGCGCCGGTGTGGTCCCGCACCGGCGCGGCGATGCACGCGCGGCCCAGCGCCAGCTCCTCGATCTCGGTCGAGTAGCCGCGGCTCGCGATCCGCGCGAGGTCCGCGTCCAGCGCCTCGAACGTCGTGATGGTGTGCCCGGTGAAGCCGTGCAGCGGCTCCGGACCCAGCAGTTCCCGGCGCTGTTCCGGCGACAGGCCCAGCAGCAGGCTCTTGCCCATCGCCGTGGCGTGCAGCGGGTTGCGCTGCCCCATCAGCGAAAACGACTTCTGCGCCAGCTGGCCTTCGACGTTGAGCAGGTAGAACAGCTCAGCACCGCGGCGCACCGCGACGTTCGCGCCGAGACCCAGTTCCCAGGCCAGCCGCTGCGCGACCGGACGTGCCTGCCGGTAGATCGGGTCGTTGTTGAGCGCGATGCCGGCCATCGTCAGCACCGCCGGGCCGAGCTCGTAGAGCTGGCTCACCGGGTCGCGGCGGACCAGGTCGACCGACTCCAGCGTCGCGAGCAGCCGGGACGTGGTGGAGATGCCCAGCCCGACCTCGGCCGCGACGTCCGACACCCGCAGCGCGGGCCGGCCGAGGGTGAAGGCGTTCAGCACGGCCGAGGCCCGCTCCACGCTCTGATTGCCACCGCTTTCGGAAACCATGGCACGAAGTATGCGGAGGCTTTGCACATTCCGCAAGTCCCGTGCAAAGATTGGCAACCATGCGCATCGCCGAGGTGACGACCTACGTCTTGAAGCTGTCCGGTCCACAGGCCTACCTGGGGAAGCTGGAGGACGGCAGCGAGCTGAGCGAGGACCGCGGCTACGTCGTGCGTGAGCCGTGGCGCAGCCTCTACTCCGGCCGGTTCGAGACGATGCTCGTCCGCGTCACCGCCGAGGACGGCACCACCGGCTGGGGCGAGGCGCTGGCGCCGGTCGCCCCCGAGGTTCCCGCGGCGATCGTCGACCGGATGCTCGCCGGCTGGCTGACCGGCCGCGAGATCACCGGCGTCCGCCCGCTCTGGCTCGGGCTGCGGGACCTGATGCGTGAGCGCGGGCACCTGGTCGGGCACCAGGCCGACGCGCTGGCCGCGGTCGACATCGCGCTGTGGGACCTCTACGGCAAGCTGACCGGGCTTTCGGTGGCCGACCTGCTCGGCGGCGCGGTGCGCACGCACGTCCCGGCCTACATCTCCGGCCTCGCCCGCTCCACCGACGCCGAGCGCGCCGCACTGGCCGCGGACTGGGTCACCAAGGGGGCGAGCCTGGTCAAACTGGCTCTGGGCAAGGGGATCGAGGCGGATCTGGCCACCTTCGACGCGGTCGCCGAGGCCGCGCCGCCGATGCGGATCGCGGTCGACGCGCACTGGGCGTACCGGATCGGCGAGGCCGTCGAACTGGGCCAGGAGCTGGACCGGCGCAAGGCGCTGTTCTTCGAGGCGCCCCTGGTGCCCGAGGACGTCGACGGGCACGCCGAGCTGGCCGGGCGCATCCGCACGCCGGTCGCGGTCGGCGAGGCCATGCGCAACCGCTACGAGTTCGCCGACTGGCTCGGCCGCCGCGCACTGCGCCTGGCGCAGCCGGACGTGGCGCGCACCGGCATCACCGAGGCGATGTCGATCGCGGAACTCGCGTCGGCCCACCACGTGCCGGTCGCCTGCCACCACTCGGTCGGCCTCGGCATCGCGCTCGCCGCCGGGATCCACGTGTCCGCGGCCGGCGCGGACACGCCGTTCTTCGAGTACCAGCCGGACACCGTCCCGGTCGCGCAGAGCATCCTGCGCACCCCGCTGAGCGCCGGGCCGACGGGGTTCGCCGTGCCCACCGGGCCGGGGCTGGGCATCGACGTCGACACCGACCTGATCACCGAACTCGCGAAGGAGAACTGACCCGTGCCGGACACACCCACCGGTCTCATCCCCATCCTGGCCACGCCGTTCACCGCGGACGGCGAGCTGGACCTGCCGTCGCTGCGGTCGCTGGTGGAGTTCCAGCTCTCCTGCGGCGTCGACGGGCTCGCCGTGTTCGGCATGGCCAGCGAGGGGTTCGCGCTGACCGCGGCCGAGCGGGAAGTCATCCTGCGCGAGGTGCGGGCGATGACGTCGTTGCCGGTCGTCGCCGGGGTCAACGGCACCAGCACGGTGACCGCGCTGGAACAGGTCCGCGCCGCGGGCGACGGCGGGGCGGATCAGGTGATGGTGCTGCCGCCGTTCCTGGCCAAACCGTCGCCGTCGCAGGTCGTCGAGTTCTTCACCGAGGTCGCCGGCGCCGGGGTGCCGGTGATGATCCAGGACGCGCCGGGCGTGACCGGCGTGCCGGTCGACGTCGCCGCGGTGGCCGCGCTCGCCGGGGTCGACGGCATCACCTCGATCAAGGTGGAGGCGGCGCCGACACCGTCCAAAGTGGCCGCGGTGCGCGATGCCGCGGGATTGGCCGTCCTCGGCGGGCAGAACGCGCAGGCGCTGATCGAGGAGTACGACAACGGCGCGGTCGGCACCATGCCTGCGTGCGAGTTCACCGACTTGCTGCGGTCCATTCTGGACGATCTCGCGGGCGGACGCCGGGCCGAGGCGCGGGCGGAGTTCACCCGGCTCCTGCCGTTGATCCACCTCGGGGTTCGGCCGGGACAGGCGTGGGCCGTGCACAAGGAGGTGCTGGTGCGGCGCGGGATCATCCGGACGGCCACCGTGCGGCTGCCCGCCCGGCCGCTGGAGCCGATCACCGAGAAGGCGCTGACCGAGGTCCTGGACGAGCTGGCGCTGCCGGCGTGGCGCCGGTGAGGGGCGTCCTGGTCGTCGGCGGCGGCTCGGACATCGGGCGGGCGATCGCCGCGGCGTTCCCGGACGACCACGTGGTCGGCGCCGGACTGGAGCCGGTGACCGACCCGGTGTTCGGCGAGTACGTGGTCGCCGACTGCGCGACACCGGCGGGCGCGGAAGCGGCCGTCGGCGCGCTCGACCGGCTGGACGTGCTGGTGCTGGCGGCCGCGTCCCAACCGGTGGCGGCCGCCGCGGAAGCGACCGACGAGCAGTGGCGCGCGGCGATCGCGAACACGCTGGACGCGGCGTTCTACCCGGCGCGGGCGGCGCTGCGGGTGATGACGGCCGGGAGCAGCATCGTCGCGGTGACGTCGGTGAACGGCTTCCTGGCCGCGCCCGGCCTCCCCGGCTACGCGGCGGCGAAAGCCGGGGTGGACGGGCTGGTGCGGCAGCTGGCTCTGGAGTACGGCCCGCGCGGGATCCGGGTCAACGCGGTCGCGCCGGGCATGATCGGCTCGGCCGACCTGCCCGCCGTGGCGGAGGGCTACCCGCTGCGCCGCACCGGCGAGCCACGCGAGGTCGCCGACGCCGTGGCGTTCCTGGCATCGGCGCGGGCGTCGTTCGTCACCGGCGTGGTGCTCCCGGTCGACGGCGGGCTGTCGATCGCCTCGCCCGCCGCGTTCCTGCGGCCGGACCTGCGCGCCCGCTTCCTCTAGGTGTGATGTCCAGGGAGGTTGGTCAGCCGGGTGGTGAGAGCACTCGTTCGATGGTGACGCCGCTGGTGGCGAACCAGGTCACCGCGCGGCGCAGCACCGCGGTGGCGGTGACAGCGGTTTCGTCGGCGTGGATCTCGGCGTAGGCGAGGCGGGAGTGGTCGTCGAGCGCGGTGTGCACGAACGCGGTCCCGATCTTGGGGTTGCGGTAGGAGTTGCGGGGCTTGTCTGGTGTCGCGGCCCGGTTGCGAGCGCCTTGGGCGCGGCCGACGAACCGGTGTCTGCCGCCGCCGGGAACGTTGCCGAACTTGGTGACATCAACGTGGCTCAGCGCGCCGGGGTGATCGTGTTCGTAGCGGCTCGCCGGTGACCCGGTCGATCCGGGAGAGGCGGTTGATCCGGCAGCGCACCAGCACCGCATGCACGGTGGAGGCGTGCAGGCCGGCGATCTGGACCGGCCCAGCCGGTGGCGCCAGCGCTGCGGTGCAGGTCCAGCCCTGTTCGACAATCAGGCGCGCGAGCCGGAGCCGGGTGCGTGGCGTCAGGGTGGGACACGAAGGCCTCCGGCGGGTGATGTGGTTCCACGACAGCTCCACCTCACATCCGGAGGCCTTCACCTGTCTGCACGACAGGCCGTCACCGGTCACCTCGAATCGGAACAACGTCCCTGGACATCACAGCTAGGCCAGCACCACCTTGCCCAGCTCGGCGGGCGTCGCCAGGAGGTCGTGGCGCGGCAGGATCCGCACGGTGTAGCCGAGGGAGCCGGCCCGGGGCAGCCGCAGCGTCGCGGTGTACTCGCCCTCCTGGGACGGCTCCATCCGCACCGTCATGGGCTCCGCCAGCTCGTCGGTGTCACCGACGCGGCCGACCACCGTCTGGACCTCCACTTCGGACGGCGCCAGCCCGGCCAGGTCCACCTTCGCCCGCACGCGCACCTCGTCGCCGACCACCAGGCGCTCCTGCGCCTCCACCGTCAGCTCCGTGTCCAGCACCCGCACCTGCCGCCACACCGCGTCGACCCGCCTGCGGTACTCCGCCAGCGACCGCGCCCCCGCGTACCCGTCCGCGGTCGCCGCCGCGCTGGTCACCGCCGCCGGATGGTAGGCCGTCTCCACGTACTCGCGCACCATCCGCGACGCCTGCACCCGCGGCCCCAGCACGTCCAGCGTGTGCCACACCATCGACATCCACCCGCGCGGCACGCCCGCGTCGTCCCGCTCGTAGAACAGCGGCGCCACCTGCTGGCCCAGCAGGTCGTACAGCGCGGCCGACTCCAGCTCGTCCCGGCGCAGCGGGTCGGTCACGCCGTCCGCGGTCGGGATGGCCCAGCCGTTGCTGCCGTCGTAGCACTCGTCCCACCAACCGTCCTTGATGGACAGGTTGAGGCCGCCGTTGAGCGCCGACTTCATGCCGGACGTGCCGCACGCCTCCAGCGGCCGCGTCGGGTTGTTCAGCCACACGTCGCAGCCGCGGTAGAGGTAGCGCGCCATCGACATGTCGTAGTCGGGCAGGAACACCATGCGCCGCCGCACCGCGGGGTCGTCGACGAACCGCACGACCTGCTGGATCAGCGCCTTGCCGCCCTCGTCGGCGGGGTGCGACTTGCCCGCGACGACGATCTGCATCGGACGTTCCTCGTCCAGCAGCAGCGCGCGCAGCCGTTCCGGGTCGCGCAGCATCAGCGTCAGCCGCTTGTACGTCGGCACCCGGCGGGCGAACCCGACGGTCAGCACGTCCGGGTCGAACACCTGGTTCACCCAGCCCAGCTCCAGCGCCGACGCGCCGCGCTGCAGCCACGCGTTGCGTACCCGCCGCCGCACCTCGAGCACGAGCTTCTGCCGCAGGTCCCGCCGCAGCGCCCACAGTTCCTCGTCGGACACGCCCATCTGGCTGGGCAGCTTGCCGTCGTGCCCCCACGCCTTGTGCTTGCCGCCGAGCAGCGCGGTCAGCTCACGCGCCACCCAGGTCGGCCCGTGCACGCCGTTGGTGACCGACGAGATCGGCACCTCGGCGTCGTCGAAGCCCGGCCACAGCCGCGCGAACATGCGCCGCGACACGCGACCGTGCAGCTGGGACACGCCGTTGGACCGCTGCGCCAGCCGCAGGCCCATGTGCGCCATGTTGAACATGCCCGGGTTGTCCTCGGCGCCCAGCGCGAGGATCCGCTGCAGCTCCAGCCCCGGCAGCAGCCGCCCGTCGCCGAAGTAGTGCTGCACCAGGTCCACCGGGAACCGGTCGATGCCGGCGGGCACCGGGGTGTGCGTGGTGAACACGGTGCCCGCGCGCACGGCGGACAGCGCTTCGTCGAACGCCAGCCCCTGCTCGCCGATCACCTCGCGGGCGCGCTCCAGGCCGAGGAACCCGGCGTGCCCCTCGTTGGTGTGGAACACCTCCGGCTGCGGGTGACCGGTCAGCTCGCAGTAGCGCCGCACCGCGCGCATGCCGCCGATGCCGGCCAGGATCTCCTGGCGGATGCGGTGATCGGCGTCGCCGCCGTAGAGCCGGTCGGTGACGCGGCGCAGGTCCTCGTCGTTGGCCTCGACGTCGGTGTCCAGCAGCAGCAACGGCACGCGCCCGACCTGCGCCTGCCACACCTGCGCGTACAGGTCGCGCCCGCCGGGCATCGCGACGTGCACCAGCACCGGCTCGGAGTCCTCACCGGTCAGCAGCTCCAGCGGCAGCGCGCTCGGCTCGATCACCGGGTAGTGCTCGACCTGCCAGCCGTCCAGCGACAACGACTGCCGGAAGTACCCCGACCGGTAGAGCGGCCCGACCCCGATCAACGGCACCCCCAGGTCGGAGGCCGCCTTGAGGTGGTCGCCGGCGAGCACGCCGAGGCCGCCCGAGTAGTTCGGCAGCGCTTCGTGCACGCCGAACTCCATCGAGAAGTACGCGATCGCGGCCGGCGCCCGCTCCCCCTGCGGGCGCTGCTGGTACCACCGGTCCTCGGTCAGGTAGCGCTCGAGGTCGTCGCTCATCGCGTGGACCCTGGCGAGGAAGTCCTCGTCACCGGCCAGCTCCGTCAACCGCGCCGGCGACACCGCGGTGAGCATCCGGAGCGGGTCCCGCACGCGCCGGAACAGGTCGTCGTCCATCGACGCGAACAGGTCACGGGTCGGCGGGTGCCACGTCCAGCGCAGGTTGGTGGCCAGCGCGCGCAACCCGGCCAGCGGCTCGGGCAGGCTCGCGCGGACGGTGAACCGGCGGATTGCTCTCATGGGGATCGACGATATCGGTAAGGTGCGCTGCGACAAGCGTGACGAACATCGAGGGGGCCGGGGTGCGGCGATCGCTGGTGGCGCTGAGCGGGGTGCTGGCGCTGGGACTGGCCGGTTGCAGCGACGGGAAGTCCGCCTCGGTGTCCGAGGGTGACGTCGCCGGGCTGCCGATCACCCACTTCGAGAGCGGTCTCAAGCCGACCGCGCCCGAGCCGGACCTCGACGTGACCAACGTCAGCGGCGACGAGGCGGACCGGGTGGCCGTCGCCACCATCGCCGACGTCGAGGACTACTGGTCCGACGCGCTGCCGGGCAACTTCGACGTCAAGTTCGAGCCGGTGAAATCGCTGCTGTCCTACGACTCCGACGGCGAGAACCAGGAGAACGGCTGCGGCGACACGAAGGGCAACGCGAACGCCTTCTACTGCAGCATCGACGACTCCGTGGCGTGGGACCGCGGCGTGCTGCTGCCGACCATGATGGACCAGTTCGGCCCGCTGTCGGTGGTGACCGTGCTGGCGCACGAGTTCGGCCACGCCGTGCAGTACCGGCTCGGCGACAAGGCGGGCATCAGCCGCAACACGCCCACGATCGTGAAGGAGCAGCAGGCCGACTGCTTCACCGGCGCCTACTACCGCTGGGTCGCCGAGGGCAAGAGCAAGTACTTCGCCGTGTCCACCTCCGACGGGCTGAACTCCGCGCTGTCGTCGCTGTTCCTGGTGCGGGACAGCGCGGGCACCTCGGCGACAGACCGGTCCGCGCACGGCACCGGGTTCGACCGGACCTACGCCTTCCAGATCGGGTTCGAGCAGGGGCCGACGGAGTGCGCGGGGATGACGCTGGACAACATCCGGGCGCGGCTCACCGAGCGGCCCTTCGACTCCGGCGACCGGGACGGCGACATCGAGGTCGACCAGGAGGCGATCGGCCTGCTGAAGGACAGCCTCGACCAGGCGTTCGCGGGCGCCAAGGTGCAGGCGCCGGAGATCGTCGACGACGGCGCGTCCTGCCCGAACGGCTCGGCCACCCCGCCGGCCACCTACTGCACGAGCGACAACACGGTGCGGATCGACCTCACCGCGCTGGCCGAGCTGGGACAGCCGGTGGACCAGGAGGGCGAGTTCACCGGCTCCAGCAGCGGCGGGCACGGCGACTTCGCGGCGTTCTCCGAGGTCGCGTCCCGGTACGCGATGGGCATCCAGAAGGGCGTCGGCGCTTCGCTGGACAACGCGAACGCCGGGTTGCGGACCGCGTGCCTGGTCGGCGCGTGGGCTGCGGTGGCCGCGCAGGAGGGTCAGCAGATGCGGCTGTCGGCAGGCGACCTGGACGAGGCGATCTCGGACCTGCTGCGGCCGGACTCGCTGGTCGCGGCCGACGTCGACGGCAAGCCCGCGGCCAGCGGCTTCAACCGCGTCGAGGCCATGCGCACCGGCTACCTGCAGGGCTCCGGGCCCTGCAGCACCCAATACGGCTGAGTCAGCCGATGAAGTCGCCGGTCGCCTTGCGGACCTTGGTGAGCAGCTCGGACAGTTGCTCGGTCTGCTTCGGCGTGAGGCCGACGAGCCCGAAGTCGATCGAGGTGACCGCCTTCGTCGCCTCCTCCAGGCGGGCGTGACCGTCGTCGGTGATCTCCACCAGCGTGGTGCGCCGGTCGGTCGGGTGCGGCACCCGCTTGACCAGCCCGTCCTTCTCCAGCCGGTCGACGATGTTGGTCACGCTCGTCGGGTGCAGCTGGAGGCGCTCGCCCATGACCCGCATCGGCAGCGCACCGCGGCGCGCGAACGACAGCAGCACGAGCGCCTCGTACCGCGCGAAGGTGAGGCCGTGCGGTTTGAGCGCGCCGTCGACGGCCGACTGGACGATCTGCTGCACGCGCATCACGCCGGTGACCGCCGCCATCGTCGCGGACGGCCCGATCCGGTCCTCCCACAGCTGCGCGGCGCGGGCGATCGGGTCGAAAGGCAGCGGGCGGTTCATGGCAGGGAAGCTACCAGCGGGTTCTTGACCGAGGGGGCAGGGTAGTGCGCAAAGTGTCGCAAGTGTGAGGAGAGCCGATGATCGTCGCCTTCAGCGTGAGCCCGTCCGGTGGCGACCCGGACGGCGGGGTCAGCGAAGCGGTCGCCAGGGCGGTGAAGGTCGTCCGCGACTCGGGCCTGCCGAACTCGACGAACGCGATGTTCACCAACGTCGAGGGGTCCTGGGACGAGGTCATGGACGTGGTGAAGCGGGCGGTGGAGGCGGCGGGCGAGGGCGCCGCCCGGGTGTCGCTCGTGCTCAAGGCCGACATCCGGCCGGGCTTCGACAGCGGTCAGCTGGAAGCGAAAGTGGAGCGGCTGGAGGAGCACCTCCGGTGAAACGCCGGACAGTACATGCCAGGATGGAAGCGTGACAAATCCACGCGCATCAGCAGCGAAGTCAGCCGCCATGTCCGCCGCGCTGTCCGGCGCGGTGGATCTGTCCGCGCTCAAGGCCAGGGCCGAGGCGCAGCGCAACGCCCCGCCGCCGTCGAGCGGCGCACCGGCCGGGGGCGGCGGCGCGGCGAGCGCCGCGGTCATCGACGTCACCGAGGCCACGTTCCAGGCCGAGGTCGTCGAGCGGTCGCTGCAGCAGCTCGTCGTCGTGGACCTGTGGGCCGACTGGTGCGGGCCGTGCAAGCAGCTGAGCCCGGTGCTGGAGCGGCTGGCCGAGCAGTCCGGCGGCGCCTGGGTGCTGGCGAAGGTCGACGTCGACGCCAACCCGCGCATCGCGCAGGTCTTCGGCGTCCAGTCGATTCCGACGGTCGTGGCGATCGCGGGCGGGCAGCCGGTCAACGCGTTCTCCGGCGCGCTGCCGGAGCCGGAGATCCGGCAGTGGCTGGACCAGCTGCTGGAGGCGCTGAAGGGCAAGTTGCCGGGCATCCCGCCGTCCGGGGCGGGCGGCGCCGAGGAGCCAGAGGACCCGCGCTTCACCGAGGCCGAGGCCGCGTTCGAGCGCGGCGACTTCGCCGCCGCCGAGGCCGCCTACCAGCGGATCCTGGACGTCGAGCCGGCCAACGAGCTGGCCAAGGCCGGTCTGGCGCAGGTCCGGTTCGCCGCCCGCGCGGCCGAGGCCGACCCGTCGGCCGTCACGCGCGCCGACGCGTCCCCGGACGACCTGGACGCCCAGTTCGCCGCTGCCGACTACGAGGTTGCGACGGGCAAGGTCGAGGACGGGTTCTCCCGGCTCATCGAGACCGTGCGCCGCACGGCGGGCCCGGACCGCAACCGCGTCCGCGAGCACCTGGTCGGCCTGTTCGACCTGTTCGACCCGGCCGACGAGCGCGTCGCGGCGGCCCGGCGGAACCTGGCGTCGGCCCTGTTCTGAGACGGCGTTCCCCGCGCCGCGAGGTGTGGCGCGGGGAGTGCGGTTCACCAGGGGATGACGCCGTCGTCGTCGAAGAAGCCGCCGCGCGGCCCGTCGTCGGGCAGGGTGGCGAGCCGGATCGCGATGGCCGCGCCCTGCTCGGGAGTCCGGGGCGCGGCGAAGCCGGTGAAGTCGGTCGCGACGTACCCGGGGCACGCGGCGTTGACGATGACGTTCGTGTCGGCGAGCGCCCGGGCGTACTGCACGGTGATGCTGTTGAGCATCGACTTCGACGGCGCGTACGCGGCCATCACCGGGCCGGTCCGCAGTGCCAGCGAGCCCATGTTGCTGGACATGTTGACGATGCGCGGCGAGCCGGCGCGGCGCAGCAGCGGGAGCATCGCGTTCGTCACCCGGACGACGCCGAACACGTTGGTGTCGAGGACGGTCCGGACGACGTCGAGGTCCAGTGTGGTCGGATCCTGCGCGCCGCCGTCGGTCCGGCCGCCGATGCCCGCGTTGTTGACCAGGACGTCGAGCCGTCCCGCTCTGCGCTCGATCGCCGCCGCGGCAGCCGCGACGCTGTCGTCGGAGGTGACGTCGAGGGCCACCCCGAACGCGTCGGCGCCCGCGGCGCGCAGCCGCTCGACGGCCTCCTCGCGGCGGGCGTCGTCACGCGCCCCGACGGCGACCGTGTGGCCGATCGCGCCGAGCCCCTGCGCGATGGCGTAACCGATTCCCTTGTTCGCGCCGGTGACCAGCGCGATCTTCGTGTCGTTCACGCGGCCCATGCTCGGCGCGCGGGAACGCGCTGTCCAAGATCAGCTCGCTATCCTGTGATACTCGGCAGGTATCAGCGCGCGTAGGCTCGAAACCGTGCGTGATCTGGAAACCCGCGAGCTCCGGTACTTCGTCACCGTCGCGGAGGAGCTGCACTTCGGCCGCGCCGCGGAGCGGCTCGGGATCGCGCAGCCGCCGCTCTCCCGCGCCATCCGGCAGCTGGAACAGCGGCTCGGCGCCCGGCTGCTCGACCGCGACCGCCGCGGGGTGGCGCTGACCGACGCCGGGCGGGTGCTGCTCCGCGAAGCCAGGGTGGCGCTCGACGCGGTCACGGCCGCCGCGCGCCGCACCCGCCGCGCCGCGGACCCGCACCGGCCGCTGGTGCTCGTGACGAAAGCCGGGGCGTCACATGAACTCCTGCAGCGGCTCCTGGACGCCGCCGCGGCCGAACCGGAGGTGCCGCCGGTCGAGGTCCTCCTGTGCGAAGTGGGCGAGCAGGCCGGGTTGCTGCGCGACGGGCGGGCCGACGTGGCGATCATGCACCGGCCGTTCGACGATCTCGCCGGCTTCGACACCGAGGACCTCGTCGTCGAAGGGCAGGTCGCGATCCTGCCCGCGGCGCACCCGCTCGCGGCCCGCGCGCAGCTCACGCTCGCCGAAGTCAGCGACGTCCCGGACCTGCCGATCGCGCGGTGGCCCCGGCTCGACGGCACCTACCCGCCCGGCCCCGGCCCGGAGGTGCGCACGCAGTCGCAGCTGGCCCAGCTCGTGGCACTGGGGCGGACGCTGCTCGTCATCCCCGCGTCCAGCCGGGCCTGGCAGTGGCCGGAGCACGTGGCGGTGCCCGTCGTCGACGCGCCGGAGGTCACGACCGTGCTCGCCTGGCCGGCGAGCAGCCGCTCAACCGCCGTCGCCGCACTCGTTCGCTCGGCGGCCGCGCTCAACGAGACGGCGTGACAGCACGAAGCGCCGCCGCCACGGGTCGTGGCGGCGGCGCTTCGCGGTGAAGATCAGGCGGAGACGGTGTCCCGGACGATCAGGCCGGTGCCGCCGTGGGTGAGGCGCTCCGGGCCGTCCAGCTTGCCGGTGCGCAGGGCCCAGGTCTCGAACCACCAGGTGAACAGCGGCGGGATGCTCGCCAGCAGCGCGGTGATCACGGTCTTCGGGCGCCAGCCGAGCGGCTTGAACACGGCCAGGGTGACGACCAGGTACACGACGAAGACGACGCCGTGGACCATGCCGAGCACCGGCACGCCGCCCTCGTTCGGGGCGTCGACGACGTACTTCAGGAACATCCCGATCAGCAAACCCGCCCAGGACAGCGCCTCGGCGACGGCGGCCACGCGGAACACGAGAGCGGCCTTGCTGGTCACTGCTTTCCTCCTTGTGAGAAGCACATGAGAAACGTCCGACTCCGGTCTACGTCAACCACGCTGTCGGACGCTTCGGTACCCAGTGTGAGGCGTGATGGTCCTCACGGGTACTTCGGGGGTCGTGATCATCATCACGAGCGGTCGTCCACAGAGGATCCGCGTAGCCACACGGTCACCCACGGAATATGGATCACGTATGACGCCGTCATCGGCCGACGATCGGCCCCCGCCGGTAGGCCTTGTGGCATGACACTCAGCCGACGCGGTTTCCTGTGGCGGGCCGGCCTGGCCACCGCCACTGTCCCACTGGTGACCTCCGGTCTCGCGAACGCGACCGAAGCCGACCCGGACCGGCTGTTCCGGGCCGGCTCGTTCGACGCCGCCGACCGCGGCTACGCCAAGCTGCTGCGCCGGGACCCGGCGAACGCCCGCGCGGCCGCCCAGCGCGGCTACATCGCCCTGCTGCACAACCGGTTTCCCGACGCGGAACGGTGTCTCTCCCGCGCGCTCGAACTGGTTCCCGGCGACGTCGACACGACCCGCAAGCTGGCGGAGTGCTTCGTCCGGCAGGACCGGCACGACCGCGCGGTGCCGTTGCTCGGGAGCACGCCGTTCGGGACGCAGTACGCCGCGTTGCGCGGCAAGCCGTGGGAGATCCGGGGGGCGACGGCGGTCCGGCTCCCCTTCATCGACCTCGATCCGCTGCCGACCGTCGAAGCGTCCCTCAACGGCGGTGAGCCCCGCCGGTTCCTCCTCGACACCTACGGCACGCTCGACCTGGACCAGCCGGTGGCCGACGAACTGGGCCTGCGCTCCCTCGCCACGGTTTCGGGTTACGCGGGCAACCGGCCGGTCACCATCCACCTCGGGATCCTCGACTCGATCCGGTTCGGCGACCTCGAAATCCGCAACATCCCCATGCAGTGGACGAACCAGCCCAAACCGGCGCTCCCGGACGGCGCGATTCCCGCGGGCGTGCTCGGCACGACGGTCTTCTACCGCCTGCTGACCACGATGGACTACGCCCGCCGCGCGCTGGTGCTGCGGCGCAAGGACGCCCCGTTCCGGCCAGGGCCGCGTGCCGCACGAGTGCCGCTGTGGCTGGCCGGGGACCACTACCCGTGCTCGCTGGGCAGCCTCAACGACTACGGGCCGAAGATCGTCACGCTGGACACCGGCGGCATCGCCCACGGCCTGGACACCACGGTCGAGATGGCCGAGCGGGCAGGCATCCCGGTGGACTACGCGAACCCCGGCGAGATCAACGGCAGGCCGGTCTACCCGATCACCGCCGAGCGGATCGCGCTGGGCCGGGCCGTCGGCCACGACGTGCGCGGGTCCGCGAGCGCCGGTCCCGTCGAAGGCACGCCGGGCCCCGGGCAGTCGGCGATGTTCGGGTTCGACATCATCGCCAACTTCACCCACGAGTTCTTCAAGCCGTTCGCCGTCACCTTCGACTACACCGGCATGAACTGCTACCTGGAACCCTGACCAGCCGGGCGGCGGTTGACACACCGCCGCCCGGTGGTGTGAAATCCACCCGCTATGACAACGTTGTCGTCGGGTCCGGGGAAGGCGTCGCGGCGCGCCACGATGAACGACGTCGCCCGTCTGGCCGGGGTGAGCATCAAGACGGTCTCGCGCGTGGTCAACGACGAGCCCGCCGTGCACCCGGAGACGGCCGAACGCGTCCTGGCCGCCATCGACGAGCTCGGGTTCCGGCGCAACCTCGGCGCGCGCAACCTGCGCCGCGGCTCGACCACCGGCACCATCGGCCTGGTGGTCGAGGACGTGGGCAACCCGTTCTACTCCGAGCTCACCCGCGCGGCCGAGAAGGTCGCCACCGCGTTCGGCAGGCACGTGCTGTCCGGCTCGTCGGAGGAGGACTCCGACCGTGAACGCGAGCTGGCGCTGGAATTCTGCTCCCGCCGGGTCGACGGGCTGCTCATCGTCCCGGCCGGCACCCAGCACGGCTACCTGCTGCCGGAGATGCGGGCGGGCACGCCGGTGGTGTTCGTGGACCGCCCGGCCGGGGACATCACCGCCGACACCGTGCTGGTCGACAACGCGGGCGGCACCGTCGAAGCGGTCGCCCACCTGGCCCGGCAGGGGCACCGCCGGATCGCCTTCGTCGGCGACCGGCCGGACATCTACACCGCCGCCGAGCGCCTGCGCGGCTACCGCGAGGGGTGCGCCCGCGCCGGGGTCCGCTTCGACGAGCGCCTCGCCATCCTGCGCCCGCCGGCCAGGCAGAGCGTCGCCGACGCGGTCGCCCGCCTGCTCGCCGGGCCGGACCCGGCGACCGCGATCATCGCGGGCAACAACCGCGTCACCGTCCACCTGCTGCGGGCGCTGGCCCATGTCGCGCCGCGCCCCGCCGTCGTCGGTTTCGACGACTTCGAACTCGCCGACCTGCTGGACCCGCCGGTGACCGTCGTCGCGCACGACGTGAGCCGTCTCGGGTCGGCGGCGGCCGAGCTGTTGTTCGCCCGCATCAACGGCGATGCCTCCGCACCGAGAAAGGTTGTCCTGCCCGTGCACCTCGTTCCCCGCGGCTCCGGTGAGGTGGCCCCGTGACCGCCCCGATCAAGCTCCCGGCCAACCAGCCCGCCCAGTTCTACCGCGGCGGCGCGGCGATCGCCGCGCTGCGCGGAGTGTCCGAACAGGACTCCGCCTTCGGCCCGGAGGACTGGGTCGCGTCGACCACGACGCGCTTCGGCCAGGAGGAGTCCGGGCTGACCCGGCTGCCCGACGGCCGCTGGCTGCGCGACGCCGTCCGCGACGACCCGGAGTCCTGGCTCGGCGCCGAGCACGTCGCCGCGTTCCGCGACTCCACCGCGCTGCTGGTCAAGCTGCTCGACGCCGGCCAGCGGCTGCCGGTGCACTTCCACCCCACCGACGCGTTCGCGCGCAAGCACTTCGACTCGCACTTCGGCAAGACCGAGGCCTGGATCGTCGTCGGCACCAGCGGCGACGACCCGCGCGTCTACCCCGGCTTCCGCGAGACGGTCAGCCCCGCCACCGTCGACGGCTGGGTGCGCGAGCAGGACACCGAGGCGATGCTCGGCGCGCTGAACAGCGTCCCGGTCCGCCCCGGCGACACGGTCTACATCCCGGCCGGCCTGCCGCACGCGATCGGCGCGGGCGTGTTCGTCGTCGAGCTGCAGCAGCCCACCGACTTCTCGCTGACCATCGAGTGGCGGAACTTCCTGGACGACCCGGACAAGGGGCACCTCGGCCTCGGCTTCGACACCGCGCTGCAGGCGCTCGACACCTCCGGCTGGGACGACGAGCGGCTGGCGGGCATCGTCAAGCACACCGCCGACGAGCCGGGGTCCACTGTGGACCTGCTGGCCGCGGGTTCGGCGGAGTTCTTCCGGGCCGACCAGCTCCGCCCGTCCCCCGCGCTCGCGCTCGACCCGTCGTTCGCCGTGTTCGTGGCGCTCGACGGGCAGGGCACGCTGCGCACCGAGCACGGCGGCGAGATCGCCGTGGCCAAGGGCGAGACGCTGGTCGTCCCGCACGCCGCCGGGCAGCTCGAACTGGCAGGCGACCTGACCGTCATCCGCTGCCGTCCCCCGGCCCCCGGAGCGCGCTGATGAACGACACCGTCCTGCTCGACGCGCGGAACCTGGTCAAGCACTACGGCTCGGTGGAGGCCCTGCGCGGCGCCTCCTTCCAGGCCCGCGCGGGTGAGGTGACCGCACTGATCGGGGACAACGGCGCGGGGAAGTCCACCCTCGTCAAGTGCCTGTCCGGCGCGGAGCAGCCGACCTCCGGCGAGATCCGGCTGGACGGCAGGACGGTGTCGCTCGACTCGCCGGTGACCGCGCGGCGCCTTGGCATCGAGACGGTGTACCAGGACCTCGCGGTCGCCCCGGAGCTCGATCCGGCGGCGAACCTGTTCCTCGGCAGGGAAATCCGACGCAAAGGCATACTCGGCAGGCTCGGCATGCTCGACAAGGCCGAGATGCGGCGGCGTGCGGTCGAGGAGTTCGACCGGCTGGGCGTGACGTTGCAGAGCACGGACGTGCCGATCGGCTCGCTGTCCGGCGGGCAGCGGCAGAGCGTCGCGGTGGCGCGGTCGGTGGTCTGGGCGTCGAAGGTCGTGTTCATGGACGAGCCGACCGCCGCGCTCGGCGTGGTGCAGCGCGAGCGGGTGCTGGACGTCATCCGGCGGGTCCGCGACGAGGGCATCGCGGTGGTGCTGATCAGCCACAACATGCCCGAGGTGCTGTCGGTGGCCGACCGGGTGGAGGTGCTGCGGCTGGGCACGCGCGTGGCCCGGTTCGTGGCGGCGGAGACCAAGCTCGAGGACCTGGTGGCGGCGATGACCGGCGCACTGACCCACGAGGAGGCGGCGTGAGCACGGCGGTCCAGACCGAGGTGAGCGGCGGGATCGGCAAGCGGTCCCTGGGACAGCGGCTGATCGGCGCCAACACGTTCTGGATCGCGCTGGTGCTGCTCGCGTTGATCGCGGTGTTCACGGTGCTGGCGCCGAACGAGTTCGCCACCGTGTTCACGTTCCAGACGCTGCTGATCGAGACGTCGGTGCTGCTGGTGCTGTCGGTCGGGATGACGTTCGTGATCATCACCTCCGGCATCGACCTGTCCGTCGGCTCGGTGCTGATCTTCGCCGGCATGGTGTGCGGCAAGACGATGGAGGCACTCTCCGGCGGCAACGCGAGCACGGCCGGGTGGGGCGTGATCACCGTCGGGCTGATCGCGGCGGTGCTGGCCGGCACGGCGTGGGGGCTGATCAACGGGTTCCTCATCGCGGTCGCGAAGATCCCGCCGCTGATCGTCACGCTCGGCTCGATGGGCGCCGCGCTGGGTGCGGCGTACCTGCTCAACGGCGGCTCCGACGTGCGCAGCGTGCCGACCACGCTCAACCGCACGCTCGGCTACGGCACGTCGTTCGGCGGCGTCCCGAACCTGGTGCTGGTGGCCGCGGTGATCACCCTGATCGGCGCGTGGCTGCTGCACACCACCCGGTTCGGCCGCTACACCTACGCCGTCGGCTCGAACGCCGAGGCCGCGCGCCGGGCCGGGATCGGCGTGACCGCGCACCTGCTCAAGGTGTACCTGTTGACCGGGTTTCTGGCCGGGGTGGCGGGTTTCCTGTCGCTGGCCTACTACGCCTCGACCACGATCACGGCGCACACCAACGACAACCTCAACGCGATCGCGGCGACCGTGATGGGCGGGACGAGCCTGTTCGGCGGGGTCGGGTCGGTGCTGGGCACGGTGATCGGGGTGTTCATCCCGGCGGTGCTGAAGAAGGGCTTCAACATCACGCACGTCCAGGACTTCTGGCAGATGATCGCGGTCGGCGCGGTGCTGGTGGCCGCGGTGTGGTTCGACCAACGGCGCCGCCGGGCGCGCAATTCCCGCTGAAATCCGTACAACGAGGTAGGGAGAGGGATCGGATGAAGTTGGCGCAGATCGCCGGACTGGCGGCGACCGCGGTGCTGCTGGCCGCTTGCGGATCGGGTCAGGTCGGCGGCTCCGGGGGCGCGGCACCGGAGAACAGCAAGCGGCTCACGCTCATCCCGGGCGTGCAGGCGGAGCCGTTCTACATCTCGATGCAGTGCGGCGCGCAGGCCGAGGCGCAGAAACTCGGCTACACCCTGGACACCTCGGCGCCGCAGAAGTTCGAGGCGGCGCTGCAGACGGAGAAGGTCAACGCACTGGGCTCGAACCCGCCTGCCGCGCTGCTCATCGCGCCGACCGACGACACGGCGATGCTCGCACCGATCCAGCAGGTCGCCTCGCGCGGCGTGAAGATCGTCGAGGTCGACACGGCGCTGAAGGACACCAGCGTGGCGCAGTCGTCGATCTCCTCGGACAACACGGCGGGCGGTCAGCTCGCGGCGGACACGCTGGCGCAGCTGGCAGGCGGGAAGTCCGGGTCGGTGCTGGTGCTGGACACGATCGCGGGCACCTCGACCACGAACGCGCGCGCGGCCGGGTTCGAGGAGCAGCTGAAGAAGTACCCGAACCTCAAGTCGGTCGGCATCCAGTTCACGCAGAACGAGCCGGAGCAGGCCGCGTCGAAGGTGACCGCGGCGCTCGCGTCGACCCCGGACCTGGTGGGGATCTTCGCGACGAACCTGAACACCGGCGAGGGCGCGGCGACGGGCCTGCGCAACGCAGGCAAGGTGGGCCAGGTCCAGCTGGTCGGCTTCGACGCCAGTCCGTCCGAAGTGGAGGGTCTGCGCAACGGCGAGTACCAGGCGCTGATCGCGCAGGACCCGGCGATGATCGGGCAGCAAGGCGTGCAGCAGGCGGTCGCCGCGCTGGAGGGCAAGCCGGTGACCCGCAACCTGACGGCGCCGCTGCACTCCATCACGAAGGCGAACATGGACGCCAACAGCCAGTACTTCTACAAGCAGTCCTGCTGAGGGGGCCGGGGAGGTGCGCCACTGGGGGTGCGCACCTCCCCGGTTTCACCGCAGCGTCTTCAGGTGCTCGGCCAGCCACCCGCGGGCGGCCCGCCACAACCCGGCGCCGAGCGAGATCCGCGCGACGCCCAGCTCGGCCAGCTCGGCGACGGGGCCGTTGGCGTTGACCGCGGCCGGGCTCACCGCACGCACGAACTCGGCCAGGACCTCGCGGTCGCGCAGCAGGATCGGGTACACGCAGTCCGCCCCGGCTTCGAGGTACGCCCGCGCGCGTTCGACCGCCTCCGGCAGCACGGCACGCGGGTCCGGCGCGCCGAGGAACACGTCGATGCGGGCGTTGATCACCAGGTCCCGCCCCGCGGCCGCGCGCACCGCCGCCAGCCGGGCGGCCTGCTCCTCGACCGGTCGCGGGGCGCCACGCGCATGGTCGGTGTCCTCGTAGTTGCACCCCACGGCGCCGGTCGCCAGCAGCCGTTCGGCGAACTCTTGTCCCTGCAGCCCGTAGCCGCTCTCGGCGTCGACCGTCACCGGCACCGACACCGCACGGGCGATGCGGGCCGCGGCGGCGAACATCTCCTCGGCGGGTGCGGCCTCGCCGTCCGGGTAGCCCAGCGCGGCGGCGACGGCGACCGACGACGTCGCCACCACCGGGAAGCCGGCCTCCTCGACCAGCCGCGCGGTGTCGGCGTCCCACGCGTTCGGCAGGAACAACGGCTTCCCCGGGACGTGCAGCGCCCGCAGCGCCTCGGCGCTCACTGGGGGTCCGCCGGGAGCGGCTTGTGGCTGGTGACGCCGAGCCGGTTGAACGCGTTGATCACCGTCGCCGCCCACGCGACCGCGACGTACTGCTCTTCGGTGAACACGCTGGTCGCCTGCTGGTAGACGTCGTCGGGCACGTCCTGGTCCTGCGGCAGCCGGGTCATCGCGTCGGTCAGCGCGAGCGCCGCGCGTTCCTGCTCGGTGTAGAGGTCGGTCTCCCACCAGGCGCTGAGCATGATGATCCGCCGCTCGCTCTCCCCCAGCTTGCGGGCGTCCCGCGAGTGCAGGTCGATGCAGTAGGCGCACCCGTTGAGCATCGACGCGCGGATCTTCACCAGCTCGATCAGCCGCTGGTCCAGCCCCGCGTTCGCGGCCGCCTTCTCGACGACGGTGTGCAGGTGGAGGATCGACTTGTAGGCCTCGGGCAGCGCGGCGGACAACTGGATTCGCTTGGTCATGACGACCACGCTATCCGCCGCTGGCACACGAGTATGGTCCAGTTCTGTGGCACGTTCGTGGTCCAGTTCCGACCTCCACCTCGACTGGTCGCCGTCCGCGGGCAGGCGCGGGCTGGCGGACGCGTTGCGCCGTGCCATCCGCGAAGGCCGCCTCGCGCCCGGGACGGCGCTGCCCTCGACACGAGCGCTGGCAGCCGACCTCGGCATCGCCCGCGGCACCGTCACCCGCGTCTACGGCGACCTGACCGCCGAGGGATACCTGAGCACCAGCCAGGGCGCGCCGACCCGCGTCGCCGCCGGCCCGCGCCCGTCCGCGGAACCCCGCGAGAAGTCCGGGCCGCCCACGTCCGCCTGGTTCCGGGACGCGCGCTGGGATCTGTTCCCCGGGCGGCCCGACCTGTCGTCGTTCCCGCGCACGGCGTGGGCGTCCGCGATGCGCCGGGTCCTGCAATCGCTGCCCGCCGGTTCGTTCGACTACGGCGACCCGGCCGGGCCGGCCGTGCTGCGCGAGGCCCTGGCCCGGTACCTCGCGCGCAGCCGCGGCGTGCTGGCCGACCCGGACCGGATCGTGGTGTGCGGCGGCTACTCCCACGCGATCAGCGTGCTCGGGCACCTGTTCGACGAGATCGCCTTCGAAGACCCGTCGCTGCCGGAGTTCCGCGACGGCGCGGCCAAGGGCGGCGCGAAGATCGTCACGGTGTCGGTGGACGAACGCGGCATCCGGGTGTCCGAACTGGACAGTCCGGTCGCGGTCGTGACGGCCGCGCACCAGTACCCGCTCGGGGTCACGCTCGCGCCGGAACGCCGGTCCGCGCTGGCCTGCTGGGCGGCCGCGGGCGGCCTCGTGATCGAGGACGACTACGACGGCGAGTTCCGGTTCGACCGCCAGCCGGTCGGGGCGCTGCAGTCGCTCGCGCCGGAGCGGATCATCTACGCGGGCGGCGTCAGCAAGACGCTCGCGCCGTCACTGCGGATCGGCTGGCTGGTCCTGCCGCGGCGCCTGGTCGGGCCGACGCTGGACACGATGACGGCGCTGGGCTGGCGGGCCCCGGTGATCGACCACCTGGCACTGGCGGACCTGCTGAACTCCGGGGTGTACGACCGGCACGTCCGGCAGCGCCGCGTCGCCTACCGCCGCCGCCGCGACCGGCTGATCGCCGCGCTGCCGCCGGGGTTCGTGCCGGAAGGCATCTCCGCGGGACTGCACCTCGTGCTGCGTGTGCCGGACGAAGCCGCTGTGCTGCGGGCGCTGCGCGCGCGATCGGTGGCGGTGGACTACCTGAGCCGCTACTGGACGGGCACCGGGCCCGGCGGACTGGTGATCGGCTACGCGACGCCGGCCGAGCACGCGTTCGGCCCGGCGGTGGAGGCTCTGGTGGACGGCCTGCGCGCCTGAGTCACCCGCGGTCGGCTCGCAGCGCCGCGAGCAGCTCGTCCGCCGCGGCGTACGGGTCCAGCTCGCGCTCGACGACCTTCTTCGCGACCGCGGGCAGGTGCCCGCCTCCGTGCAGGTCGGTCAGCCGCGCCTGCAGCTCGCGCAGCGCGATGGCCGCCACCTCGTCCGCGGCCCGCTCGGCGCGGCGGCGCTCCAGCTCCCCGTGCGAAGTCAGCCAGTCGTGGTGCTCGGACAGCGCCTTGACCAGGTCCTGCGCGCCTTCGCCGCGCGCGGCGACCGTCCGCACGATCGGCTGCCGCCAGCTCTCGCCGCGGATCTCCCGCCGCGCGTAGGCGATCATCTGCTTCAGGTCGCGCACCACGGTCTCCGCGCCGTCGCGGTCGGCCTTGTTCACCACGAACACGTCGGCGATCTCCAGCACCCCGGCCTTGGCCGCCTGGATCCCGTCGCCGAGCCCGGGCGCGAGCAGCACCACCGTGGTGTCGGCCAGCTTCACGACGTCCACTTCGGACTGCCCGACGCCGACGGTCTCGATCAGGATGACGTCGAACCCGGCGGCGTCGAGCACCCGCACCGCCTGCGGCGTCGCCCAGGACAGGCCGCCCAGGTGGCCGCGGGTGGCCATCGAGCGGATGAACACGCCCGGATCGGTGGCGTGCTCGGTCATCCGGATCCGGTCGCCGAGCAGCGCCCCGCCGGAGAACGGCGACGACGCGGCGGCGTTCGAAGATGCGGCGGTCGCCTTCGTCGAGGATTTCCCGTGCGGTGTCGGACAGTTCGTACCCGGCGACGCCGCCGACCTTCGCC